>JBDSQT010000088.1:0-7870 GCA_039929665.1 Paraperlucidibaca sp. | reverse complement strand
TGACAGCGAGATTGCTGCGCTTGAGGCGCGTTTATCGGCTAGCCGTCAGGCTTATGCTAAGCGCCCACGCATTGAAACGATAACCGCGGTGAGTGCCAAGGCCGATGCATGGGCGGCGTATTTGGAGAGCTTTCGCGTAAAAATCGAAGCCGCCGGTAATGCCAATTATCCGGCTCAGGCGCGAGCGGAAAAACTCGAAGGTCAGGTGCGGCTATTGGTCGCTCTATTGCCCAATGGCCGCGTGCAGCGCATTGATGTGCTGCAATCATCTGGCCTGCGCGTGCTGGATCAAGCAGCAAAAGCTTCGGTGCGCCAAGCGCAACCGTTTGAAGCGTTTCCAGCCGCGCAGCAAGGTCAGGTTGATGTGCTGCAAATCATCCGTACCTGGCGCTTTTCGGGCGGCTTAAAAACCACGCAATAAGGCGATTTTACCGTAGAAGATATTTATCTAGGCACGTTTCTTGTTCGTGCTTTGCCTCTTGTAAGCCTGCGTGCGCCACCCCATAGTGAAGCCATGAAGACAGAACGCGTAGACCTCACCAATCAATTTTTAGTCGCCATGCCCGAGCTCGATGACGGTATGTTTGGCCGCTCCGTGGTCTATATTTTTCGCCACGATGAAGACGGCGCTGCTGGGCTTATTGTTAATCATCCCAGCGATGTGCGCTTTGCTCACTTACTCAGCGAGATCCGCCTGCCAGCACTGAAGCCTTTATCGCGCCCAGAGCAGCCGGTGTTAGTCGGTGGTCCGGTACATCCCGAGCTTGGTTTTGTGCTGCATCGTGGCCACGGCCCATGGACTTCGACGCTGCACAGCAGTGATTCGATTGCCGTGACGCATTCGCGCGATGTTCTCGATGCGATCTCGCAAGGTCATGGGCCAGCTGACTATCTAGTGTCTCTGGGCTATGCCGGTTGGCAGCCAGGCCAGCTTGAAGAAGAGCTAGCCGACAATATCTGGCTGACCGGGCACGCCTCGACCGATGTGTTGTTTGACCTGCCCTATGAAGCGCGCTGGGAGGCGGCGATCAATGCCCTAGGGCTAGATTGGCGCTTGCTCTCGCATGAGGTGGGGCATGCCTGATGGAGTGTTGCCAGACCGACTGCTGGCCTTCGATTTTGGCACTAAGCGTATTGGCGTCGCAGGCGGGTTAGCGCTGACTGGCATTGGCTCACCGCAAGTACCCATCCCCGCGCGTGATGGCATTCCTGACTGGGCACTTTTAGACGCATTGATTGCCGACTGGCGACCCGTGGCTCTACTCGTTGGTAACCCGTTAAACATGGATGATACGCCCTCGGAAATTGGCCATCGCGCGCTAAAGTTTGCTCGGCGCTTGGCGGCGCGCTATCCGGCGCTGCCGGTGTATCGGCAAGATGAGCGGCTAACTACACGAGGTGCGCGTGAGACCTTGGCCGATGTGCGCGCGAGTCGTGGCGGTCGTCTGCCATCACTCGACTCCACGGCGGCGTGTTTGATCGTCGAGTCGTGGTTTGACTCACCGAATTGGCAACGAGTATGAAGGTCAGCATTGAGCATCATGAGCTAGTCATTAAGCCCGGTGGCTTGCGTGCTGAGACGCGGGTGCCGCTGGCTGATGTCACCTGCTGGGATATGCTCTACGAGGTCACGGGTCGTCGCTATTTAGCCTTTCATTTGGGCGATAAAACTGCCTATGCGCAGCTGCCACGGTTGACGCCCGAGGCGCGCGAGGCGTTGGCTGCGCAGCTCTCTGAGCTCCTCGGCTCGCCGCCCGACATCAGCCTGCTCGATAGCGAGCGCGACAATGAGCATTGGCTGAAAGTCTGGGAGTACATCAAGTGGATAGGGCGCTATTTGCGCCTGTTCATCAACCCGTTACGACCACCGACGCCACCACCGAAGCGGCGCCCGCCGCAGTAGTCGTTGGGTCGAGCCTTAATGCCCGTTGCTCGATAAGATTTGACGCCTATCTCCGGCATCGCATGGCGACCTGATGTTCGTGCTTGGGCCTAGGCACACTGCGCGCTACAATGCGCCACGCCTTGGCCAAAATCACCTCGGGAACCGCGCTTATGCATCAGTCTCATGCTCATCAGGCCAGTCGCTTACAGCTCAACCAACAGGGCGATTTAAAGCATTTTTTGAGCACGGAAGGGCTCTCGCGCGAGTTGCTCACCACTATTTTAGATCGTGCCGATAGCTTTCTCGATGGCAATGGCGGCATTCGCAACGAGCCGCTACTCGCTGGCCGTACGGTGATGAACCTATTCTTCGAGCCCTCCACGCGCACGCGCACGACCTTTGAAGTGGCGGCAAAGCGCCTGTCGGCTGATGTGCTCAATATCGATATTTCCAAAAGCTCGACCAGCAAGGGTGAAACCTTACGCGACATGCTGTGGAACTTAGAGGCGATGACCGCTGATATTTTTGTCGTGCGTCATGGCCTTTCCGGCGCCGCGCACTTCATTGCTAGCCAAGTGACGCCGCGCATTGCCGTCATTAATGCCGGTGATGGCCGTCACGCCCATCCGACGCAAGCCATGCTCGACATGCTCACCATTCGCCGTCATGCCGGCGAGTTTGTTGGCCTAACAGTGGCCATCATTGGCGATATTCGTCACTCACGGGTCGCGCGCTCAGAAATCCATGCCTTGCAAACCTTAGGCGCCAAAGAAATTCGTGTCATTGGCCCGCGCACGCTGCTACCTCGTGACTTCGAAGAGCTCGGCGTTAAAGTCTTTGAGGACTTAAGCGCCGGCTTAAAAGATGTCGATGTGACCATCGCGCTGCGCATTCAAAGCGAGCGCATGGAGTCGGCTTTACTGCCCGGTAGCAGCGAGTTTTACAGCCTTTACGGGCTCACACGCGAGCGTCTTAAAGTCGCTAAGCCCAATGTCTTAGTCATGCATCCGGGCCCGATTAATCGCGGCGTGGAGATAGAGTCAGAGCTTGCTGATGGCCCGCAATCGCTGATTCTTAAACAGGTTAATTACGGCATCGCGGTACGCATGGCGGTGCTGGCGATGTCGGTGGCCGGCCAAGATGCCGACCGCGCGGCGGAGATCAGCCCATGAGTGCCTCAATAGTTTATCGCGGCATTCGCGTCATTGACCCTGCTCAGGGCATCGATGATGTCACCGATGCTCGGCTCTGTGTCGGGCAGGCCGTGGTGCTCGGCGCGGCGGCATTAAGTGGTACTGCTTGCGAGGAGCGCGATGGCAGCGGCCTGTGGCTAACGCCAGCGTTTGTCGATCTCTGTGCGCGTTTGCGTGAGCCCGGCCCGAAAAAGCACGGCACCATTGCTAGCGAAACGCGTGCGGCGCGCGCCGGTGGCTTCGGCCACATCGTATTGCCACCCGATACCAATCCGGTGATTGATCACGGTGCCTTGGCTACGCAAGTCATTGAAAAGGCACAGGCCGCTGGCTTTGCCAAGGTCTATCCACTGGGCGCCATGACACGCGGCTTAGAAGGCAAGGCGCTGGCGGGTATGGGTGGCCTAAAGGCTGCGGGTTGTGTCGGCGTCAGTCAGGCGCGTAAACCATTGGCTAGTAGTGAGACGCTGCTGCGTTGCTTGGAATACGCCAGCAGCATGGACATGACGGTATTCTTCTCGCCTGAAGAGGCCTCGTTGGCGGTCGGCAGTGCCCATGATGGCTTTATGGCCTCGCGCATGGGGCTTGTCGGCATCCCCGATACGGCGGAGACCATCGCCTTAGCGACGGCGCTGTTGTTGGTCGAACAGACCGGCGTGCGCGCGCACATCGGTCAGCTGTCTTGCGCGGCGTCAGTCGAGCTCATTCGCATCGCCAAAGCCAAAGGCCTGCCGGTCACCGCCGATGTCGCTATGCACCAATTACACCTGACCGAAATGGCTATCGATGGCTTCAATGCCATGGCCCATGTGCGCCCGCCATTGCGCCGCGAAAGCGATCGGCTGGCGCTGATTGCCGGTGTCCGCGATGGCGTGATTGATGCTATTTGTTCCGACCATCAGCCGCTCAATGCCTCCGCGAAGCTGGCGCCGTTTGCCGAAGCATTGCCGGGCATGTCAACGCTGGAGACAGTGCTGCCGCTCGGTCTACGCTTAGTGGCCAGTGGCGATCTTACGGCGCTGCGCTTGATTGAGGCGCTGACCAGTTCGCCGGCACGCATTATTGCCCTGCCGATAGGCCGCTTAAGTCTAGCCTGTGGCGCGGTGGTCATTGATCCACGCGTGAGCTGGCAGGTGGGTGATGCGGATTGGCAATCAACAGGCCGCAACAGCCTTTTTGCTGGGCAAATGCTCAGTGGCCGTGTTGTGGCGAGCGTTTAGTCAAAGTGTAACTTTCATGCTCTAGGCTTCCAGGCTTGATTATCTGGGAGTCAGCGGCATGCATCGTCGTCAGTTTATTGGTCGTAGTGTGGTTATTGGCGTCAGCCTTTCTAGCATGGTGGCTTGCGGTGGAAGCGCCTCGACAGCATCGCAAACAGCGATTGCTCGCTTAAGTACGCCTGAAGTAGATCGCTTGTTGATGCCAGGCCAAGCCTTTGAGCACGGTGTTGCCAGTGGTGACCCCACAGCCAATAGCTTAATACTGTGGACGGCGATAACGCCTATCTCCTCAGCTGTTGAGTGGGTGCCAGTAACGCTGAAGTATGTGGTCTCGGCTCAGCGCATGAGTGAGGCGGCGGCGCTGGCGGCATTAAGCGATACGACCCGCGCTCGTCGTCTCGGCGCATTTCTTGCGCATAGAGCCAGAGACTTTACCGTCAAGATTGATCTCGGCAATCTTGCTGAATATGCCGATGCGAGCTTTTCAGAGGGGCAAATACAGGCGCTGCCAGCAGGTCAGTACATTTATTATCAGTTTGTCGCAGGCAGTCAGGTCTCGCGCCTGGGTCGTGGTCGTACCATGCCGCTAGCACCTGTTGCTCAAGCACGCTTTGCGGTGACGAGTTGCGCCAACTTGCCGGCTGGATTTTTCAGTGTCTATGAGCTGATTAATCAACAGGACGATCTCGATTTTGTCCTGCACCTGGGTGATTACCTCTACGAGTACGGCGAAGGTGAATATGGCGATGGCAGCGCGCTAACGCGCCAAGGCATCGCGCGGACGCCTGAGCCGGCGACGGAAATGCTCACTGAGCAAGATTATGTATTGCGTCATGCGCAGTACAAGCGCGACCCCGAGCTGCAAAAGCTGCATGCTTTATTTGCCATGATTCCGGTCTGGGATGACCATGAGATTGCCAACGACAGTTATCGCGAAGGTGCGGAAAATCACACGGAAGGTGACGAGGGTATTTATGAAGAGCGCAAAGGCCATGCGATTCGCGCCTACTTTAACTGGATGCCATTGCGTGAGCAGTTCGATCGCTTAGCCGAGAGCCTGCGCCCTGATCCGCGCGAGGTGATTTACCGGCGTCTGCGTGTCGGCGACCTACTCGATATTGTCATGCTCGATACGCGCATCATTGGTCGTGATAAGCAAGCAGCAACGCCAGCCGTAGATCCCTCTCGTTTCGATGAAAATAGGTCACTTTTAGGCGACAATCAAAGGCAATGGCTTCAACTTCAGCTCTTAGAGGCAAAAAACCAAGGTGCGCGGTGGACTTTCTTGGGTCAGCAAATCATGTTTGGCCAGCTGAACTTAGTCGAGCTGCCTCAAATCCAACTGCTCGGTGAAAAAGCCTTGGGTAATCTGGTCGCCGTCAACATGGATCAGTGGGATGGCTATGTGGCTGAGCGCAATCGATTACGCGACTTTATTCGGGCTATTGGCTTGGAAAATTTAGTGGTTCTGACGGGTGATATTCACACGAGTTGGGCCATGGAGCTCTACGAAAACCCAGCACTGCTTATCGGCGGTGGTGCTGAGCAGCCATTTGGGGTTGAGCTGGTGACGCCATCGGTGACTTCACCGGGATTCCCGGACGGGGTAGCTGAGGTGGTGAGTGTTGCAGTGCCCTTGGCGAATCCGCATATCCGCTATAACGAGTTAAAAAGTAAGGGCTTTATCGTGGTGGATGTAACGCCGGAGCGCATGGTGGCTGAGTGGCGATATGTGCAAAGCATTAGCGATGAGCTGCTAATTGGCGTCGAAAATAGGGCTAAGCGGCGACAGTTTCAGGTGCTTTCCGGCACCAATAGATTGCTGTCATCCGATACCGGGCCGCGACCCGTGGCCGCCACGCAACAGTTGCCGAGCCAAGTCGAGAGCATGCAATGAATAAGCAATTGCAACTCGTCAGCATGGGCCTGTTAGTAGCCACATTGTCGGCCTGCGGTGGTTCATCCAGTAATCAGTCGGCGCAATTAGCGGGACCTAAGACTCCCAAGCCAGACATCACGAATCCAGATACCACCCCTGTGGTTCGGCCCGAGACGGTTGATGCTAATCGCGTGCGCTTTTTGGTGGTGGGTGATGCGGGCTCGGGTAGCGACGCTCAAATGGCCGTTGGCGCGGCGATGGCTGATGTCTGTGAAGCTAAAGGTCGTGCCACCGGGCGCAGCACGTTGACCAAGGCTGAAGCCATTCGCCAGGGCTGTCAGTTTGTTCTGGGCTTGGGTGACAACATCTATGAAGAAGGCACGCGCTCGGCCAACGACCCGCAATTTTTCACTAAGTTTGAGCGCGCCTATCTAAACTTCCCGCATGATTTGCCTTTTTTCATGGTCTCGGGAAATCATGACAACAGTGCGTTTTTCGGCGGCGATGGGGCGGGTAATGCCCGCGGTGAAAATCAGGTCGATTACACCTATGCGGCCATCGATGCGAGCGGTCAAGAGGCGAGCAATCCGCGCAAAACACCGCGCTGGCAAATGCCGTCGCGCTATTACGATTTCACTGCAGGCGGCACCGTAGCCAAGCCTTTGCTGCATTTTTTTGCGATTGACTCTAATCAAGTGGCTGGTGGCTTTCCAGATGCATCGCCGGAATACAGCTACAGCACCTATGGTTTGCGTCAGCTCAATTGGCTGAAGCTTGGGATGCGAGAAAGTAAGGCGCGGATGAAATTTGCCTTCGCTCATCACCCCTATTTATCTAATGGTGAGCATGGCAATGCCGGTAACTACGACGATCTACTTTTTGAGCAAACCGGGCAGTCCAGCGCAAGCCCACTAGCGCCCTCTTTGCAGGCGGCTTTGTTGCCGGTGTTGGCAGGTCAGCGCTACAAGGACTTCATGGAAGAGGCCGTATGCGATCAGGCCGATGTCTACTTCAATGGCCATGATCATGATTTGCAGTGGTTAACCAGTGTGCCGAGCTGCGGTAAGACGGAATTCATCGTGTCGGGCGCGGGTGGTAAAACCCGTTCAGCCAGCGATGAGTCACGCAACCTCGCACGCCTACAGCGCTTTGACCAATATGGTTTTTTCTGGGTGGAGGTCAGTGCTAGTTCCGACCTAGCTAATCCTGTTTTACGTGCTGAAATGTATAACGTCGTTGAAGGTGAGGGCGATCGCGAAACGGCTATTGTGAAGATTGACGGCACGCCTGACAAAACCGTGAACTACCGTTACGCGCGTGTGCAAGATGAGGCGGCTTCGGATAGCTTGACCAGCTACTTGGCCGGCCATAACGATAGTCCCGACTCGCTCACTCGTCGCGATGCAGCGGGTTTGCCGGAATCAGCGGGCTTTAGTGGCTTGCCTGCCAATAACTGCCAAGCCACGGTCACACCCAGCGGCTCGGTGCCACCGGCCGCTAGATCAACAGCGCTGATAGCCGCCCCAGGACCATTTGATCCCATGCAGGCGGCCTTGAGCCGAGGTCTTGCGCCTTGGTCTGTTGGCAATAGCCCTTCAGCACAGCTCATGGCAGCGATGACACAGGTCACCTTAGACAGCTTAGATATTGCCGACGTGGTGCTTAGGGCCAGTGCCGACTCGGCGCGCCAGCC
>JBDSQT010000087.1:0-4765 GCA_039929665.1 Paraperlucidibaca sp. | reverse complement strand
GTCGCGGACAATGGCGTGGCGAAGACGTGCTGGGCATGAAAGTCACCTTTAACAAGCGCTATATCACTCTAGCGCCGGTGGCCACCCTGATTGGTCTGGCCATCAAGGTCTATGACCCAGATCAGCTACTGAAAGAAGGCGCCGAGTTAGGCGTGACCTGCGTGATGATTCCCAGCGATACCGATGGCGTTAATCAAGGCGCCCGTCACCTACCCATGAATACCGTCTTTATGAACGGTCCGGTCTGGGGAAGTGAGGTCTTTATTCCCCTAGAGCAAGTGATCGGCGGCCCAGACATGATCGGCATGGGCTGGAAGATGCTGCTCGAATGCTTGTCCATTGGACGCTCCATTTCCCTACCGGCCCTTGGCACTAGCGCTAGCAAAATGGCCTGTCTGACCACCGGCTCCTATGCCGCCGTGCGGGAGCAATTCGGGCGCTCCATCAGTGAGTTTGAAGGCGTGCAGGAAGCCATGGAACCGATGGCCGGCTATGTCTACATGATGGATGCCGCGCGGGTATTCACCGCCGGCATGCTCGATCGAGGCGTTAAGCCTTCAGTGCCTTCGGCGATTTTGAAATACCGCAACACGGACTTGATGCGAACGGTGGTCATTCACGCCATGGATGTGATCGCTGGGCGCGGTGTTATCACTGGACCGCGTAACTTCATGTCGCGCATCTACTCGGCCATTCCCATCGCCATTACCGTGGAGGGGGCCAACATCCTCACCCGCAGCCTGATGATTTTTGGTCAGGGCGCGATTCGCTGCCACCCTTACATTCTCAGCGAAATCGAGGCGGCCAACCAAGACGACACTGAGGCTGGGATCACGCAATTTGATAGCGTCTTCTATGCCCATCTGGGCCATACCGGACGCAATATGGTGCGTTCGCTGCTCCTCGGACTGAGTGCTGCGCGCTTGCAACCCGTGCCGTCCACAGGCCAGCTGCAAGCTTTCTATCGTCAGCTATCGCGCTTCGCTTCGGCGTTTTCGGTGATGACCGACGTCAGCCTGCTCACCTTAGGCGGCGCACTGAAAGCGCGCCAACGCTTCACCGGCCGCATGGCGGATACACTGGTGCATCTGTACTACGCCTCGGCGACGATCAAGCAATGGCATGAAGAGGGCTATCCCGAGCACATGCGCGATATCGTCGAATGGGGCCTGCAGCGCTCACTGTATGACCTACAGACTGCCCTGTATGACGCAATCAGTAATTATCCCGTCAGCATCCTGCGCTGGCCGCTGACACTGATGGTCTTTCCTTTGGGCAAGCGACTTAAACCACCCAGTGATGAGCTCGGTGCCCGAGTCGCCTTAAGTATCGTCAACTCCGGGCCGGTCAAAGACCGCTTGGTCAGCGGCGTGTATATCGATGAGGATAGCCATGACGCCGTGGGACGGATTATGAATGCTCTACGTTTAGCCCAAGAAACTCGCCCTGCCCGAGATCGCATTAACAAGGCGATTCGCAAGGCCGATTCAGATGACCTGCAGGACATTGAGCTGCTGCTGGGACACCAGCGTGAGGAGCTGCTGGACTGGGCGATCGAGCGAGACATCATCAGTCAAGATGAGCGTGCCTTGGTATCGGAGGCCATGGCGGCTATGTACGATGTTATCCGCGTGGATGCCTTTGATATGGACGGCATCAAGGCGTTGGCTGAGTGCTCCAAAGGTAAGCTGCACGCGGTGGAGCGACCTTCGGGAGCCTTTCAGGGCGGGGCCTAAAAGCACCTGCTGAGGCCATCCTGTCACGCGCAGGCTATATCAGCGTTTCAGGTGCCAGTAGCGTGGCAAGGTAGGCTGGATCTAAGTCGGTCATCTCGATTGCCAAGTCTAAAATGGGGCGTTTTTCAGCATACGCCCGCTTGGCAATCTCAGCGGCTTTGCTGTAACCGATCTCGCGATTCAATGCCGTGACCAGCATGGGATTGCGTGCCAGGTTTTCTTCCAGCGTGTCGGCATTAACACTAAATTCGCCAATCGTATCGCCTAATGCTTGGCAGCTGCCGCTGAGCAGCTCAATGCTTTGCAGCAGGTTGTAGGCAATGACTGGCAACATCACATTTAGCTGAAAATTACCCGAACCGCCGGCCATGGTAATCGTCGTATCGTTGCCGATAACCTGCACGGCAGCCATCGCCACCGCTTCTGGCAGCACCGGATTGACCTTGCCGGGCATAATGCTGCTACCGGGTTGCAAGGCTTTAAGGTTGATCTCACCCAGACCCGCCAGCGGCCCACTGTTCATCCAGCGTAAATCATTGGCGATTTTTAATAAGGCAACCGCCAAGGTTTTCAGCTGGCCCGACATTTCCACTGCCGTGTCCTGACTGCTTAGCGCGGCGAACAGATTATCTGCCGGCCGAAATGAAAAACCAGTCAGGCCCGACAACTGCTCGGCGAACAAACGCGAAAACTGTTTCGGCGCATTGATTCCGGTACCTACCGCGGTCCCGCCTTGGGCAATCTGAGCTAGCCGTTGTTGGCTATCTTTGATGCGGCTGGCACCCAGCGACAATTGGGCCCGCCAACCGGATAACTCCTGTCCGAAACTAAGCGGCACGGCATCCATCAAATGCGTACGACCAATCTTCAGCTGACCCGCTAAGGCCTTCTCTTTTGTCAGAATGATGGCCTCTAAGCCCTTAATAGCCGGCAATAACTGTTGCTCAAGTGCCAAGTAAGCGCTGAGATGGATTGCGCTAGGAATGACATCGTTGCTGCTCTGACTGCAATTGACCCTGTCATTGGGGTGCACTGGCTGCTTCAGTTGCGAGCTCGCCAGCGTGGCAATCACCTCATTGGCATTCATGTTGGTACTGGTTCCCGAACCAGTTTGAAACACATCAACAGGGAACTGATCCGTATGCTTACCGGCGGCAATCTCCATGGCAGCATCGTAAATAGCCGTGGCCATGTCGCTATCGAGCAGTCCAAGCGCTGCATTTGCATTCGCCGCTGCCGCTTTAATCAAACCCAGACTTTGAATAAAACGCTTTGGCATCATGAGCTTACCAATGCCAAAATTATTGATCGCGCGTTGAGTTTGCGCGCCGTACAACGCCTCTCGAGGTACTTCAACCTCTCCTAGGCTATCTTTTTCTATTCGGTATTGTGCGCACATCATTGCCTCCACACGCCATCAAATGATCGGTCGATCGCTACTCACATGCGCGAGATGGCGCAACCACTGCGCGATCTTTACTTAATATATAGAGGCCCACCCCGCCCAATATTGCACAGGAAGCGAGTGCTAACCGTGGGCTAATGGGCTCACCTAGGAACACTACGCCACCCACGGCGGCAATGGCGGGAACACTCAGCTGCACGGTTGCCGCGCTCGTGGCTCGCAAGGAAGGCAACACGGTGTACCACAGCGCATAGCCGACCCCTGAAGCCAAAGCACCCGACGCGACCGCATACAACACACCAGCAGAATCCAGACTTGTTGAGCGCAGCATGACAATGCTGATGATGGCCGCCAACGGTACTGCTCGAACGAAGTTACCCGCTGTTGCCTGTGTGGCATCGCCAAGCCCTCTGCCTCGCAAAGAGTATGCGCCCCACGCAATACCTGCGCCAATCATCAACAAGCCACCGACTAACGGCGGCTTGTTCAAGCCAGGTAGGAACAGCACAAGTAACCCCACCAATGCCAGAAGCATTCCGCACAGTTGTCGAGCACTAGGACGCTCACCCGACATCAGACCATAACCAATCATCGTGGCCTGCACGGCACCAAACAAGAGTAGCGCGCCCGTTGCCGTGGAAAGACTGAGGTAGGCATAGGAGAACCCCGCGGCATACGCCAGCAAAAATGCCGCCGACAGCCAATTGCCACCCAACACAGTCTTACGACTACGCAGTGACAGCAATATTGCCAAGGCTAGCGCACCCGACAAAATGCGAATGGTCGTAAAGCTAGCGGCATCAATACTCGACGCGGTGAGGGCTAACCGACACAACAAAGAATTGCCAGCAAACGCGAGCATGGCGATGGCCGTTAGGAAGCTAAGCCGTGCCGATGACATTCAAGTTATTCCTCTTTCGGTTTAGTAGACAATTCATCATATCGAAAATGAAGCTGGGCCTGCTTCAGGCTACGTCTCCTCTACTTTTACTATATTTTGAGCGATCACTCAAAAACATTGACTCCCTTCCACACCACCGCTAGGATGAAATACTTAATTGAACGATCACTCAAAAAAGAGGTATTAATGAGCACTTTTACTCTGCACGACCTAAATAGCGCATCCGAAGCAGCCAAGCCCTTACTGGGGAACTCACAAAAATCCTTTGGCATGATTCCTGGCCTGCACGCCGTCATGGCAGAAGCTCCGGGGCTACTTGAAGGCTACCAAGTACTGCATGAATTATTCGTCAACAGTAGCCTCAATGCCGATGAAAAGACCGTGGTGTGGCAAACAATCAATGTCGAGCATGCTTGTCATTACTGCGTGCCAGCGCACACAGGCATCGCTAAGTCGATGAAAGTATCAGATGAGGTCACTAACGCATTGCGTGATGAGACACCGCTACCCAACGCAAGACTTGAAGCATTGCGCAACTTCACTCTTGCCATGGTTCGCCAACGCGGTGAGTGCCAGCAAAAGCAAATTCAAGACTTCTATGCTGCCGGCTACACTCAACAAAATGTGTTAGAAGTCATCCTAGGCCTTAGCCAAAAAATCATGAGCAACTACACCAATCACATCGCTCAAACACCTATCGATGAGCCCTTCAAGCGTTTTGCA
>JBDSQT010000086.1:0-6714 GCA_039929665.1 Paraperlucidibaca sp. | reverse complement strand
CCGGCGCTTGCTCTCGCCTGCAGGCTGGGCGTGAACGAGCTAATATCATCGCACTCACTGAGGGTTTGGCAGGCCAGAAAACCATGATCGCCAGACCATAAGGCGCGCCCCAGAATCGGTCTAGCGTAATGCACATCAGCGCCGCTAATACGCCCATTGTGCAGTCGTGGCGCCAGTCGATACGGCTGCGATGGCCCCTGCAACATCGTGTCTAGCCACCGAGTTAATTGCGATGAAATATCCTCCAGCAGTGTGTCGACGGCCAATACTAAACCGGCACTGCCACCACATGCTGGCGGCAGTGGTGCAGGACGATAGTTCACTACGGTCTCTCTCGGCGCGGCCTGGCCCAGAATATGTGACTGTAGCTGCGCGGCAAGATCTGGCATCGTGTCCGTTCGTGCATCTGCATGTACGAGCAAACTATTTAACACGCGTGGCCATTGTGCACGACCGGTTAGCGCTGCCGATGGACTCTGCCAGCTCAGTAGCCAAATGGCGGGGTTCGAGCTCGAGATGGTTGCCACCGACCACGGCGAGTCTGCGCTAACGCTAAGCCGGAGAACGCCTGTTAAGGCGTCAGATAAAGGCCATGGACTGAACGCAGCACTGAGTGGCAGTGCAATAGATGAACCACGATCACTGGCGACTAGCGTTTGAGCAGGCATCGCCGCGACCGTCACATCGATCATATAGGGGCCATTAGGTGGGCCTAATCGCGGCAGCAAGAGCTCGGCAGTGACGGCTGAGACGGTCTCGCCAGGCAATGGCAGCGTCAGGCTTAGGTCTTTGGCAGTAACACGTGCTTGCCTAATATTGACGCGTCGATGTCGCAGCTCAGCAGGCCATTCACGCGTCAGATTTAACGGCCATGGCGCCATGATTTCGCGCACCGCCACATCACCCTGAGCATCGGGAACACCAGCGAGCAGACCTATGCCGACACCGTCACTCGACATCGGCCGAAGGCTCGCGGCCGTCAGGCCCGGTGCAGAGTCGACAAACCATTGCTGCAATGCCGTTATGGGCATTGGCGCAGAAGTGTCTATTGCCCACCATAGCGCGGGCACGGGCGCGGGCTCAGTAGGGAAAAATCGCGACAAAGCATCGGCGCAAAGCGCACTGGGCAGTGTGAGTAAAAAGCAGATGAGCACAGCAACACGCATGGCACTCGCCTCCTTGCGAAAGGGCCTATGCGATAAAGGTAGTCACGCCCTGAGCACTTCGCTAGGGCGTGTGACGCTGTTAGTCGCCGAGCTGCCAACCATTGACGATGGGGTAGCGCCGATCTTTGCCAAAACCACGACGACTGATGCGCGGGCCCACGGCCGCCTGCCGACGCTTATATTCATTGATGTCGACTAGGCGTAGCACATGACGCACCTGCTCGGCCTCAAAGCCTGCCGCGATGATGTCATGCGCGCTTTCATCGCACTCAATATAGCGCCGCAAAATCTCATCCAAAACAGGATACGGCGGCAGCGAATCTTCGTCTTTTTGATCCGGCGCAAGCTCAGCCGATGGCGGCCGATCAATCACGCGCTGCGGCACAATATCAAGCTCGCCGGCCGCACGCGCTTGGGCGTTACGCCAACGACAAAGCTCAAACACCACGACCTTTGGCACGTCTTTGATGACCGCGAAGCCACCGGCCATATCGCCATAGAGTGTGGCGTAACCCACAGACATTTCTGACTTATTACCTGTCGTGAGGACAAGGTAGCCGAGCTTGTTAGAGATGGCCATGAGCAGCACGCCACGTGAGCGTGCTTGTAAGTTTTCTTCGGTTTTATCCTTGCCAAGACCGGCGAACATCTCGCTCAGTGTCTCGCTAAAGGCCTCAACCATGGGCGCGATGGGTAAGCTGCTGTAATGCACACCCAAGCGTGCGGCTTGCTCAGCGGCATCATTACGGCTGATGTCGGCGGTGTAGTGATAGGGCATCATGACAGCACGCACACGCTCAGCGCCCAAGGCATCGACAGCAATAGCCAAGGTCAATGCCGAGTCGATGCCGCCCGAGAGGCCAAGCACAACACCCTTGAAGCCGCTTTTATTCACGTAGTCGCGCACCGCCAGCACCAGCGCTTGATAAATCGATTCGTGTAGCTCAGGCAGGTCGGCCTGTGTTGTCGCGCTCAGATGGCGGGTGGCGACATCGACATCCACCTGATACAGGCCATCGCGAAACAGCGGCGCTTGCATAGCCACGTCACCAGAGGCCTGCAAAGCAAACGAGCCACCATCGAAAATCAACTCATCTTGGCCACCGACGACATTGCAATACAGCACCGGAAAATCAAGTTCACGGGCCCGCGCGCCGACCACACGTAGGCGCTCAGCAGCCTTGCCGGCATGAAACGGTGAGGCATTTAGGTTAATCAACAACTCAGCGCCTGCGGCTTTCGCAGCGCGGGCTGGACCAGGATGCCAAATGTCTTCACAAATGCTCAGGCCAATGCGCAGACCATGCAGATCAAACACCGTGGCCTCCGTGCCAGCGACAAAATAGCGACGCTCATCGAAGACTTCGTGATTAGGCAATTGCTGTTTGGTGTAGCGCGCGAGGCGCTGACCATCTCGCATCACCCAGGCCGAGTTCTGTAGACCAATCTCGGTATGTTCGGGCAAGCCAAATACTAGCGTGATGCCCTGCACTGCTTTGAGCTGCTCGATGGCCGCGTGGACACGACGCTGCAGGCTCGGGCGCAGTAATAAATCTTCCGGTGGATAGCCGGTTAGGCTGAGCTCAGGAAAAATAATCACGTCCGCTTTTAGCGCGTCGCGTGCGTGCACAGCCTGCGCCATCATCAAGGCAGTATTGCCCGGTATATCGCCGACGAGGAAGTCGAGCTGGGCTAAAGCGAAGCGAATAGAGGCGTGAGACAATTCGTTGGACATGGCAATATCAGTTTGCAGTTGGCTCGAAGTTGCCTAGGATAGTCGAGTACGCACATTGGCAGAAGGAATCTCGCATGTTGGGCATTATTCGTCTCATAATTTTAGTGGCCTTGGGCTGGCTGGCCTATCGCTATATTCGACGCTTTTTAGCGTTGGATAAGCCTGCTGATAGCGCTTCTGGGAGCTCCGCCTCACGCGCTAATCAAAACGCTGAGCAGAACGCTGAGCAGAACCAGCAGAGCCTACCCATGCAACGCTGTAGCTATTGCCAAGTGCATCTTCCCGAAGGTGAAAGCACGCGTTCGAGCGGGCACTACTTTTGCTCCGAGACTCATCGTGATGCGTGGCTCGAGGCCAATCCTAAAGACCATTAAGCGCCGGCCATCGGTGCATATGGCTCAGCGGCTAGGCGTGGCGTACGACCGAGTACTAAATCACTAATCAATGCCGCTGATGCCGGCGCTAACACCAAACCATTGCGATACTGACCGGCATTGACCCACACCCCAGCCTGTTTAGGCACGGCACCAATAAACGGAATGCCATTGGGCGAACCCGGCCGTAATCCAGCCCAATGCCGCACGGGCGGCAGCGCGGTTAAGCCTGGCCAGAGCGTGGCAGCCGCTTTCTCTAGCAGCTCACGAGCTTGTGCGGTGGTGCGATTATCAAAACCCACCTCCTCTAAAGTCGACCCGCACAGCACGAGGCCATCCTGGCGCGGAATCAGGTAATGCCCATCGCGTAAAATCATGCTGTTGATGGTGCCGGGAGTCGTTTCATATTGCAGCATTTGCCCTCGTACCGGCCGCACGGGCACCACAGATCGCGGCAATAGCTTTGCACTCCAGGCCCCGGCACAGACAATCACTGCATCCGCCTCGATGACTTCGCCCGACGCCAGTGTGACCGAGGCCGCGTGGCCACCATGCGCACCTTTAATCGTCGCGATCGTGGTATTTGGGCGCAGCTGCACCTGGCGATAACGCATGAGGTCAGCGACCAAGGCTTTCAGTAGGCGTGGATTTCTGACCTGTGCAATTTCGGGTAAAAACACACCCTGCTCGGCATCATGCGCCAAGCCGGGCCAGCGCTCGCGTAACGCCGCTGCATCGAGTGCTTCGCACACCATGTCATTGGCCTGCGCCCAGACTCGGGCATCGCGTGCATCCTCTGGATTGACAAATAACATGCCCGACTGCAGCAGCTCAATGTCCATGCCGACAGTCGCTAAGAGTTCGTCTCGCAAGGCGGGGTAGGCTGCTTGCGCCCATCGCGAAAGTACCGTGATCGCAGGCGCATAACGCCACGGATAGAGAGGTGAAACAATGCCACCGCCGGCCCACGAGGCCTGCTGTGCAAATGCGCCTTGATCACACAACATGACCTCGGCATTGGCCTGCGCAAGCTCGCGCGCTGTTAGCAGACCATTGATGCCCGCCCCTACCACCACTATCCGCATACTATCTCCATCAACTAAGCCACCCACAGACTGCGCGGGCAGCGCGTAAAACTGCCGCTGTATCTTGGCTGGGTCGACGAATGCGCATCCGACCCGATTTACTGACAATCACTTGGCGCAAGGCGGCCTCATCAACCACCGGCGGACACACAGTCAGCGTGCCATTCGACAACACGGCATCGCCCTGGGCGCTCCATGTTAGCCAGGCTTCTTGGCGAAACCCACGCCAGACCATACGCCAAGCCTTGGGAATTTCTAGCGCCAAGCTCTGTACTCGTTCACTGCGCTGACGGATACCATCACCATTGCCATCATGAAATACCAACCACTTTGCCTGCCATTCTACTTGGCAGCGTGAGCCATCGGTGCTGGCACAAATAGCCAATGACTGGCGATCTTGCTGTGCATGCTGCCGCAACTGCTCCATGGCAATAACCCAGTTCGCCGTCCAGTGTCGCGCTTGCTGCTGGCGCTGCCATGAGCCCGCCCAAGTAATGCTCGCACTTAGCATAATACCTGTGAGTGCCAACGCGATAAGCCATTCGCTCAACAAGGCACCGCGCAATGAAGCTCGACCTGGGTTTTTCATGGCAAGCTCCTTTGCTCATAATCAAATTGCCAGCGGCTGAGCTGGCCATTTGCACTCATCGCTTGTACGCGTAGCCGATAGCGCTGAGTGACGCCCGGCCATGGACTGATCGGCTCAGCATCACGCTCTAGCTGCCATGCCCAGCGTGGGCTATTTGCAGCAATACAGGGCGTTTGCATAAATGACTGCCGCGACTCTGCAGCACAAGCTGTGCGTAACAGCGCACCATAAGGATGCCAAAGCGCCTGCGGATCAGGGGCCGATATTCGCAGCAAGGGCATACGCTGTAATTTGCTAGCGATATGCTCGACCACTATTTCGCGCTTCCAGTAAGTCTCAATACGCCTTACCGATACACCACTCGCAGCCGCTTGCTGAATGGTAATAATCGCCAGCTGTGCCAAACTTCCTAAAATGATGATGATCAGCCATAAAACCTGTCCGCGTTGGCAGTGCTCACGGTGCATGGCTGAGCTCCCACGTCATCGCTAGCGTATGTTGTGCGCGACGCTCGATGAGCGGCGAAATATCTGGGCCGCTCCACGTAATCGGGGCTTGCCAGCGTCGTGCCCGCGAATACTGATCCTCACTCGTTGTCCAGAGCGACAGCCGCAAGCCGGTGATCGGCGTGGTTTGCTGTTGTGTGCGCCAGCTATCGAGGCGTTGCCAGCCAGCCGCATCGGCACCTGTTGCAGGAGCCAAAACTCGCCATACAATCGCACTGACGCCAGTCATTAGCACGATGCCCGCATCACCCAAGGCATGACAACCAGACATGTCGCAGTAACCACTATCGCAGGCTAAAGCCCAGAGCGGCGACACTGTGTCACGACGCAAAAATAGCCGGCTGATTTGCCGCGCTCCAACGGCTGTACGCCGACCTTCACAATCGAAATCATCGTTGTCGCTTTCAATTAAGCGTTGCAAGAGCAGCTGATCACTCGCCACGCGCCCAGTGTTTGCTAACGTGCTCGGCCACCATGCCGATAAGGCTGGGTCATCAAGACCGAGCGGGTGCACTCCGCCCGCACCCGCAGCAACGATGAGTCGATCTAGACGCTGTGTTAGCCAATAACTCGACTCCTGTAGCTGTGCGGGCACACGTTGGGACATCGCCAGCACCACGCTGCTTTGCAGCCAGGCCAACGCCGCCGCTAACACCAGTGCACCGAGCACAGCGGCCATGGCCCATTCGGCGATAGCGATGCCGCGCTGAGCCAATGCCCGACCCGCGCTCAGACACATCATGTGATGTCTCATGGCGGCAGCAGCCATTGCAGGCAGCGCTCGAAGCGCAGTGGCGCATGCTGACCATCGCAGTCATTAGCGGCACTGCCCCAGCCCAGCCACAGGCAGTCTGCAAGCCAGTCTCGACAGGGCTGAATTTGCCATTGCGCGCGTGTTAGTCCTTGCAACGATGCGGCAACCCAGGCGACGTCGGCCTGTGCGCGAGCAGCCGCTGTGCAGCTATCCTGAGAGCAGCGAAAGTCATTGCCAGCACTAACCAAACCCTGAGCAATACCCGCTCGATAACTACTAGCAGCAGAAGTATTTAACTGCCAACGCTGGGACAGCTCACGCAGCGCCAAGATGGCTTCTAAGCGCTGGCTGGCATCGCGCTGCAATAGCTTTGCCTGTTGATGCGCGGCCAGAAGCCCAGTCAGTGCGACCAGCATTAAGGTAAAGGCAATCAAGGTTTCAGGCAGGCCTAACCCGCGCTGGCGCCACGCGCACAACGGTTGTCGCGAATGCAAACCGGCCATCG
>JBDSQT010000085.1:0-2908 GCA_039929665.1 Paraperlucidibaca sp. | reverse complement strand
CTGATGGTCGATAAAGACTTTATGGCCGTTGAATACGCCAATAAAAACTGTGCGCTGAATGGCATCAGCAACGCCAAAGCCATGCTGTCCAATGGCCTGCAGCACATCCCCAAAGACATGAAGTTCGACATCATCGTGTCGAACTTGCCCGCCAAGGCCAGCAAAGAGCAGCACTACTTATTTCTCTACGACAGCCTGTCCCGTCTGAAGCCCGGCGGCCGCTTTTACGTGGTCACCATCAATGGCCTGCGCGAATTCATGGCGCGGACCATGAAAGAGGTCTTTGGCGACTACGACAAGCTCAAGCAAGGCAAGGTCTACACCGTCGCGGTGGCTCAAAAGCGCTAAACGAGCTCCACCACCAGCAACACCACGGCCACCAGCATCAGCGAAAACGTCAGGCCAGCACCTAAGCGGCGAGCCTGCATAGCGATCGTCAACATGCCGATAGCATGCAGCACTCGCCCCAGACTGAAGCCCACGACTAGCGGGGCAATCCAACTTGCTGGGGTCTGATTCATGCACAGCGCTAGCACCACCAAGCCATAGACCGGCACAAATTCAATGCCGTTACCATGCGCTCGGATAGCGGCTTTCAGCGCGATGTTGTCGCCGTCGCCATGCGCGATGCGTTCGCGCATGCGCACGCGTGACACATTCATCGCCAACAGCACTAAGAGCGCCGCGTTAAAGGCAACAAAGCCGTAAAACCAGGTGAAGTTATCCATAAAGCATACTCAAGCTATAAAGGTCGCTTGAGTATGCCAGAGCTATGCATGCGCGCCAGCCATAGGCTTTAGCACGCAAGCAAGCGCTTACCAGCCCAGTGCTTTTTGCTGTGCAGCAAGTAGGTCTTTCACACCCGCATCGGCTAGGTCGAGCAGCGCCACCGTTTCATCACGGCTGAATGATTTGCCTTCAGCCGTGCCTTGAATCTCAATCAAACCACCGTGCTGGGTCATCACCACATTCATGTCGGTGTCGCAGGCCGAGTCTTCGGTGTATTCCAGGTCCAGCAACGGCACGCCATCGACGATGCCTACTGAAATAGCCGCGACCAAATGCTGCAGTGGGTCTTGCTTGATTTTTTTCTCACGGAGCAGCCAGCTCAGCGCATCGACTAGGGCGACAGCGCCGCCAGTAATCGCCGCCGTGCGCGTGCCGCCATCGGCCTGAATAACATCGCAGTCGATGGTGATGGTGTGCTCACCGAGCTTCTTCATGTCGACCATGGCGCGCAGTGAGCGGCCAATTAAGCGTTGGATTTCCAGCGTGCGGCCGCCTTGCTTACCGCGACTTGCTTCACGGCCATTTCGGGTATGTGTGGCGCGTGGCAACATGCCGTATTCAGCAGTAATCCAGCCCTCGCCCTTGCCTTTCAAAAAGCGTGGCACGCCGGTTTCTACTGACGCGGTGCACAACACCTTAGTATTGCCAAACTCGATCAATACCGAGCCTTCGGCGTGGCAGGTGTAGTGGCGGGTGATGGTCACGGGGCGAAGTTGGTTGGGCTGACGACCGCTGGCGCGCATGGGCAATTCCTGTCTGAGTGCTAAGATGGCGCACAGTATACCTGCCATGAGCCCTGCTATGCCGAACCCTGATTCTGCGATGCCCGTTTTCAGTATGACCGCCTTCGCGCGCACGGAAGCCCACGGCGATTTCGGCCACCTGAGTGTGGAGTTACGCTCGGTCAACAGCCGTCATTTAGAGGCCACGCTGCGTCTGCCAGATGCCCTGCGCGAACACGAATACCTCTGGCGCGAGCGCCTGCGCCAACGCATCAGCCGCGGCAAAGTCGAGCTCACACTGAGGCTCGATGCCAGTGCCGACATGCTCACCAGTGTGCGCGTGAACACGGCCTTAGCTGAGCAACTCATCAGGGCCGCCGAACACATCAACTCTCTGACTCGTCACAGCGCGCCAATCAATCCTACCGACATCTTGGCGCTGCCCGGCGTGGTCGTGCGCGACAGCCCCGACATCAGCGCATTACCCTCTGTGGCAAGCGAGCTCATCGATACCGCAGTCAACGACTTTCTCGCCATGCGCGCCCGCGAAGGTGCGGCCCTGAAAGCGCTTATTGAGGCTCGCCTCGATGGCATCACACAGGAAATCGCTACCGTGCAGGCCCGTCTGCCGGTCATCGTGCAGCATTATCGCGACAAGCTCGCCACGCGCTTAAGCGAGCTGCAAGACTCGCTAGTGCCCGAACGACTTGAGCAAGAGCTGGTGTTATTTGTGCAAAAAATAGATGTCGCCGAAGAGCTCGATCGCCTCACCGCTCACGTCAATGAGATTCGCCGCGTGCTCAACAGCGGTGGCGCTATCGGCCGCCGCCTCGACTTCCTCATGCAAGAGCTCAACCGTGAGGCCAACACCCTGGGCAGTAAAGCCACTACCGCTGACAGCGCTTGGTCGAGTGTCGAGCTGAAGGTGTTGGTGGAGCAGATGCGTGAGCAGGTGCAGAATATCGAGTAGACACTTTTATGCGCATTAAAATGCTGAATTATTTTATTTTACGCGCATAAAAGTGTAGATTAATGGCTCATCACACCTTTGAGTTAGCCATGAAACGCTTACTGCTGTCAGACCTATTGCACTGGAAAGACCAGCCAGAGCGCAAACCGCTGCTCATCGACGGCGCACGCCAAACGGGAAAAACCTATTTACTGCAAACCCTGCTTGGCCAGCACTTTGCCCAGGTTTTACGCATTGATTTTCTTGAGTCGCCTGAGCTAGCTGAAGCGTTTGCAAACTCGCTGTCACCTACCGATGTGTTATCAAACATCGAGTTACTCACCGGCAAGCCCTTTAACCCACGCTCTGACTTATTGATCTTAGATGAAATTGGCGAATGTCCGCGCGCCGTTACTTCGCTAAAATATTTTGCCGAAAAAGCCCCTCA
>JBDSQT010000084.1:0-4385 GCA_039929665.1 Paraperlucidibaca sp. | reverse complement strand
AGACGACCACAATCATCCTGGCGCGCGTGATATTGCCGATAAATTGATGGCCTGCTTGGGCTCGATGCTGCTGTACTGGTATCACTTTGCCTACAACGGCAATTGCATCGAAGTAGAAACAGACGATGACTCCATTGGTGGTCACTTCCTGCATTTGCTGCATGGCGAAAAGCCGCGTGATAGCTGGGTCCGTGCCATGCATACCTCGCTGATTTTGTATGCTGAGCATGAGTTTAACGCCTCAACATTCGCCTCGCGTGTGGTCGCCGGTACGGGTTCCGATATGTTCTCGGCAGTCTGCGCGGGTATCGGCGCGCTGCGTGGGCCCAAGCATGGCGGCGCCAACGAAGTGGCGTTTGAGATTCAAAAACGCTATGACAATCCGGATGAAGCCGAAGCCGATATTCGTGCGCGTGTTGAGAGAAAAGAAGTAGTCATTGGCTTCGGTCACCCGGTCTACACCGTGTCTGACCCACGCAATAAAGTCATCAAGCAAGTGGCGAAAGACCTGTCGGCTGAGCAGTCCAATATGAAAATGTATGACATCGCTGAGCGCTTAGAGTCGACCATGTGGGATGTCAAAAAGATGTTCCCCAACCTTGATTGGTTCTCTGCGGTGAGTTATCACATGATGGGTATCCCCACCGATATGTTTACGCCATTGTTCGTCATGGCTCGCACTAGCGGTTGGTCAGCACACATCATTGAACAACGCATCGACGGCAAAATCATCCGTCCAAGCGCCAACTACACGGGTCCGGAAGATCAAAAATTCGTAGCGATCAAAAACCGCAAATAAGCGCGGTGGTTGCCAGTTAGTAACTCGACCCTGCCTTCGTAAGAAGGCGGGGCTTTTGACAAGAGAGATAATATGAATAATGAATTTCGCAAACCCTTAATCGGCACCTCGCTTGAGTATTTCGATGCGCGTGCCGCCGTCAATGCCATTAAGCCCGGTGCCTGGGAAGGCTTGCCGTATGTGGCACGTATCCACGCCGAAAACATCGTGCGTAAAGCCGATCCAGCGATCATCAAGGATTCTTTAGAGCAGCTGATTGAGCGCCGCCGCGACCGCGACTTTCCGTGGTTTCCCGCACGCGTGGTCTGCCACGATATTTTGGGCCAAACCGCATTAGTTGACCTTGCTGGCCTGCGCGACGCCATTGCCGAGCAGGGCGGCGATCCTGCTAAAGTCAATCCAGTCGTCCCCGTGCAGCTAATTGTCGATCACTCGCTGGCTGTTGAGAGTGCCGGTTTTGACCCTGAGGCTTTCCAGAAAAATCGTGACATCGAAGATCGCCGTAACGAAGACCGTTTCCACTTTATTGAGTGGAGTAAAACCGCCTTCGATAATATCGATGTGATTCCTGCCGGCAACGGCATCATGCACCAGATCAATCTGGAGAAAATGTCGCCCGTGGTGCATAGCCAAGACGGCGTAGCTTTCCCCGACACCTGTGTCGGCACCGATTCGCACACACCGCATGTGGATGCGCTCGGCGTGATCGCGGTTGGCGTTGGCGGTTTAGAAGCTGAAAGCGTGATGCTTGGCCGTCCATCCATGATGCGTACCCCCGAAATGGTTGGCGTTGAGCTAACCGGCAAGCGCCAACCAGGCATCACCGCGACCGACATCGTTTTAGCCTTGACGGAGTTTTTACGCCAACAAAAAGTCGTCGGTGCTTACTTGGAGTTTTATGGCGAAGGCGTACCTGGCCTGACTATTGGTGATCGCGCGACCATCACCAATATGGCACCCGAATACGGCGCGACGGCGGCGATGTTCTCAATTGATGAGCAAACGCTAATTTATCTGCGTCTCACTGGTCGTAGCGATGAGCAAGTAGCGCTGGTTGAAACCTACGCAAAACAAGCCGGCCTCTGGTCAAGCAGCTTAACAACGGCCATCCATGAGCGTGTGCTGAGCTTCGATTTATCCAGCGTAGTGCGCAATATGGCCGGCCCATCGAATCCCCATAAGCGCTTACCGGTTTCGGCTTTGGCTGAGCGTGGCATTGCTGTTGATCTCGATAAAGCTCAAGCGCAGGAGGCCAATGGCCAAATGCCTGATGGCGCCGTGATCATCGCCGCCATTACCAGCTGCACCAATACCTCGAACCCACGCAATGTCATTGCCGCCGGCTTAATTGCGCGTAACGCTCGTAAGCTTGGCTTAACGCGTAAGCCTTGGGTGAAATCGTCCTTAGCACCGGGCTCAAAAGTGGTTGAGCTGTACCTGAAAGATGCCAACTTGCTGGAAGATCTCGAAGCCCTAGGCTTTGGCATTGTGGGGTTTGCCTGCACCACCTGTAATGGCATGTCGGGTGCGCTTGATCCGGTGATTCAGCAAGAAATTATCGACCGTGATCTCTACGCCACAGCCGTGCTGTCGGGCAATCGCAACTTTGATGGCCGTATTCATCCCTACGCCAAACAGGCATTTTTGGCCTCGCCACCGCTGGTAGTCGCCTACGCTATTGCCGGGACCATTCGCTTTGACATCGAAAAAGATGTCTTAGGTATTGCTGATGGAAAGGAGATTCGCCTGCATGATATTTGGCCATCCGATGAAGAGATCGATGCCATTGTCGCGAAGTCTGTGAAGCCGTCGCAGTTCAACGAAATTTGTATCCCGATGTTTGAGAAGAAAGACAGTGAGCGCGCCGCTTCGCCGCTCTACGACTGGCGCGAAATGAGTACCTATATTCGCCGTCCGCCGTATTGGGAAGGCGCGCTGGCTGGTGAGCGCACCATGAAAGGCATGCGTGCTTTAGCGCTGTTGCCAGACAACATCACGACCGATCACCTGTCGCCATCGAACGCGATCATGATGGACTCAGCCGCTGGCGAATACCTACACAAAATGGGTGTGCCGGAGGAGGACTTCAACAGCTATGCCACCCACCGCGGCGATCACCTAACCGCGCAACGGGCAACGTTTGCGAACCCACAATTGATCAACGAAATGGCCGTGGTTGATGGCCAGGTGAAGAAAGGCTCACTGGCGCGTATTGAGCCTGAAGGTAAGGTCGTGCGTATGTGGGAAGCCATTGAGACCTATATGGAGCGCAAGCAGCCGCTAATCATTGTGGCCGGTGCTGACTATGGCCAAGGTTCGTCGCGTGACTGGGCGGCAAAGGGCGTGCGTTTGGCCGGTGTTGAAGTGATTGCTGCTGAAGGCTTTGAGCGTATTCACCGCACCAACTTACTCGGCATGGGCGTATTGCCATTGCAGTTTATGGCCGGTACGACGCGCCTAACGCTGGGCATAGATGGCACAGAAACCTTTGATGTCGAGGGTGTGTGTGCTCCTGGTGCCCAAATGACCTTAGTTATTCACCGTCGCTCAGGCGAGGCCGTGCGCGTGCCAATGACCTGCCGCCTAGACTCAGACGATGAAGCCTCGGTGTATGAGGCCGGTGGCATGTTGCAGCGCTTTGCCAAAGACTTTTTGAAGGCCACCACGGCATGAGTAACGCTAAATTAGCTGCACCGCAAATAAGAGTTCCAGCCACTTACATTCGTGGCGGCACCTCCAAGGGCGTGTTCTTTCGCTTGCAGGACTTGCCAGCCGAGTGTCAGGTGCCCGGAGCGGCGCGCGATCAGCTATTTATGCGCGTGATTGGTAGTCCAGACCCCTATGCCGCGCACATCGACGGCATGGGTGGTGCAACATCAAGCACCAGTAAGTGCGTGATTTTGTCGAAAAGCACCCAGCCTGAGCACGATGTCGACTACCTTTATGGCCAAGTCTCCATCGACAAAGCCTTCGTTGATTGGAGCGGTAACTGCGGCAACTTGTCGACGGCAGCGGGTGCGTTCGCACTGCATGCCGGCTTAGTCGACCCCGCACGCATACCTGACAATGGCATCTGTGTGGTGCGCGTTTGGCAGGCCAATATCCATAAAACCATCATCGCGCATGTGCCGGTGAGCAATGGTCAGGTGCAAGAAACGGGTGATTTCGAGCTCGATGGCGTGACGTTTCCGGCAGCTGAGATTGTCTTGGAGTTCATGAATCCCTCGGACGATGGCGAGGAGGGCGGCTCGATGTTCCCCACCGGCAATCTGGTGGATGAGCTCGATGTGCCTGAAGACATTGTCAAAGGTGGCAAGCTTAAAGCAACAATGATCACCGCTGGCATCCCGACGGTGTTTGTTAATGCCGCGGACATTGGCTACACCGGCACCGAGCTGCGCGAAGCGATCAATGGCGACGCTAAAGCCTTGGCGCGCTTTGAGGCGCTGCGTATTGCCGGTGCGTTGCGTATGGGCTTGATCAAGACGCCAGAAGAGGCGGCCACACGCCAGCACACGCCGAAAATTGCCTTTGTGGCCGCACCAACCGATTATGTCTCGTCGAGCGGTAAAGCCATTAAGGCCGG
>JBDSQT010000083.1:0-12479 GCA_039929665.1 Paraperlucidibaca sp. | reverse complement strand
CAGCCAGCCATAACGCAGCACGAGTAGCGCTATGGCAAAGGCGATAAATCCACCGGCAAACGTCGCGCGACTTTTAAACAAGCTCACTTCAGCGAGCTTGTTTTTCAACGTCATGCGTTCATTTTGGCTATTTTGATCTGGCTTCATGGGCGCAACATAGTCAGTTTGGCGACGGTTTCAGGGGCTTGGCAGCCGCGCTGGCGTTAGCGGTGATAGGGGTGTCCCTTCAGCAGTGTCCATGCGCGGTAAATTTGCTCGGCTAGCAGCACTCGAACTAAGGGATGCGGCAGCGTCAGCGGCGACAGTGACCACTGTTCATCGGCCCGCGCTGAGGCATCCGCCGATAAGCCCTCAGGTCCGCCAATGAGCAGGCTGATATTACGGCCTTCAGCTAACCATTGCCTGAGTTTTTGCGATAAATCCTCTGTGCTCCAAGGCTTACCGAGCACCTCGAGCGCAATCACACGGTCATTGCTGCCGATGGCGGCGAGTTGTGCTTCGCCTTCTTTATCGGTCACACGCGCAATGTCAGCTGATTTGCCACGCTTACCGGCGGCGACTTCCACGAGTTCTAAACGCACATCATCGTTTAGGCGTTTGGCAAACTCGTGATAGCCGGTAGTCACCCAGTCGGGCATGCGCGTGCCTATCGCGATGAGTCGAATTTTCATCGCGAAGGCCGGTAGTTAGGTGCTGGGAGTGCTGGCGCCCTGAGCTGTCCAGAGGCGCTCAAGGTCATAGAACACGCGGGTAGCGGGCAACATGACGTGGACAATCACGCCGGCGAGGTCGATTAGAACCCATTCGCCTTCGCGGTCACCTTCGACACCGATGGGAGGGAAGCCAGCGGCCTTGGATTTGACCTGAACTTCATCGGCAATGGCACGGACATGACGCGTCGAGGTGCCGCAGGCGATGATCATGAGATCGGTCATGCTGGTCAGTTCACGCACATCGAGAGTGGTGACCTGTTGTGCTTTCATATCGGCCAAGGCATTGAGCGCGGCGTCTTTTAAGCGTTGTGTATCGTCGTCAAGAACATTCATGAGCTTGCAGGTATCTCCGTAGCACGGTAAAGCCCGTGGTTAGCAATATAGTCGCGTACTGGCGTGGCAAGCCAGTCATCAGTCGGTAATTTTTCGCTGATGCGCCGGCGTAGCTCCGTGCTGGAAATATCCCTTGCCGGGGTATCGAGCCTGAGCACAGCGCCAAAGGGGCGCGATTGTAACAGCTTGGCATCGCTGTGATGGTGACTTTTTAGCCATATTTTTACTGGCGTTGGCCAGTCATCGCTAACGCCTGGCCGCGTAGCGATGACGATATGCGCCAGCGTGGTCAAGTCCTGCCAGTCGCGCCAGCGCGGTAGGCTATTTAGGCTGTCGGCGCCCACCAGAAAGGCTAGCGGTGTATCGGCGCCAATGCGCTGGCGCCAGCGCGTGAGCGTATCGATGGTGTAGGCCGGTGGCGCTTGGTTTAATTCAATATCACTAAGCTGCCAGCTGGGCTCAGCGCAGACGCTGAGCTGAAGGCGCAGCATGTCGGCACGCTGTGCGGCAGTGGCGCCCGCGCCCGACTTCAGTGGCGACCCCGATGTAGGCAGCCAGTGCACTGAGTCGGCGCCGAGCAGCATTTGCGCTGCCCGTGCGGTATCGACATGGCCGCGATGGACAGGGTCAAATGAGCCACCAAAGAGCAGTTGCAAGGGCTTATTGACGGATCTGACCGTCGCCAAACACCACCCATTTTTGCGAGGTCAGGCCTTCAAGGCCGACCGGGCCACGGGCGTGGATTTTGTCGGTAGAAATGCCAATCTCGGCGCCCAAGCCATATTCAAAGCCATCAGCAAAACGCGTCGAGGCATTGATCATCACTGAGCTGGAGTCGACTTCGGCCAAGAAGCGGCGGGCCCGGGCGTAATGCTCGGTGACGATGGCGTCGGTGTGGTGTGAGCCATAGTGATTGATGTGCTCAATGGCTTCATCGAGGCCGCTGACAACCTTAATAGCCAGTACCGGGGCTAAGTACTCGGTAAACCAATCGGCTTCTGTGGCTTCAATAGCATCAGGCAAAATCGCACACGTTTGCACGCAGCCGCGTAGCTCCACGCCTTTACTACGAAAGGCCTCAGCCAGTGCGGGCAGCAATTTGGCGGCAATCGGCGCATCGACCAGTAGCGTTTCCATGGCATTGCAGACGCCGTAGCGATGGGTTTTAGCGTTCAGCGCGATGCGCCCAGCCTTTGATTGATCGGCATCACGGTCAACAAAGACATGGCAATTGCCATCGAGATGTTTGATCACCGGCACGCGCGCCTCTCGTGTGATGCGTTCAATCAGGCCTTTGCCGCCGCGCGGCACGATGACATCAATATGCTCGCTATCGGTGATCAGTGCGCCAACCGCGGCACGATCGGCAGTCTCCACGACTTGCACAACAGTAGCGGGTAAGCCGGCATTGACTAGGCCTACGCTAATGGCCGTGGCAATGGCTTGGTTACTGTGTAGCGCTTCGCTGCCGCCGCGTAAAATCACGGCATTGCCAGATTTTAAGCACAATGAGGCGGCTTCCAGCGTGACGTTCGGGCGCGACTCGTAAATGATGCCAATGACACCCAAAGGCACACGCATTTTGCCCAGCTGAATGCCGGAGGGGCGATAGGTGAAATCGGTCATCTCACCAATGGGGTCTGGCAGTGCGATGACTTGGCGCAGGCCTTCAAGCATGCCATCGAAGCGCTCGTCATTGAGCAGCAGGCGGTCGAGCAGGGCAGGGTCGAGGTCATTGGCGCGACCAGCGTCAACATCGCAGGTATTGGCGGCAATGACTTTGCTGCGATGCGCGACCATGGCGTCATGAATGGCCTGCAGCGCGGCATTTTTTGTTTGTGTATTGGCGCGGGCAATGACGCGCGAGGCGCTGCGAGCTTGGGCACCAAGTTGCAACATATAGGCGGAAATATCCATCGAGCTGAGTTCTCCTTTGTTGCCGCGAGTATAGCGAAGTTCATTGGCATGGGCATTCGGGCTTTACAATAGCGCACGCGCGTGGGATTTTCCCCCACATGATAAGTGCATCGACATGCCGCCGTTGGCAGCGCCTGAGTCTCCTGTGTGCCATGCCCTTGTGGCTTGGGGCCTGTAGCCTCTGGCCGTTTCATCAGGCGTCAGCGCCCATAGAAAATTTACCTGCCACTTGGTCAGGCGATGTCACCTGCCCGGGCTGTGTGCCGCACCAGCAAGCGCTCACGCTATTTGCCGATGGCAGTTTTCATTTGCGAGATGAATATCCGGCGTCACAGCGCCGCCGCGGTAAAGAAGTATTTTTCGATGTCGGTCGCTGGTCGCGCTTGAGTGGCGATGAGTCACGCGTGGTGCTTCGCGGCGGCAGTGATGCGGTGCGCCAATTTCGCCTTCAGGCCGACGGCGGATTACGCCTGCTTGACCCGTCCGGTGCCGATATTCGCTCAATTCGTGACTATATACTGACGCGAGAGAGTGGCTTAGATCCAATTGCTGGTCCTATGCGACTGCTGGGCCAGCTAAGTATTCAGGGCAAGCAGGCACGCTTTCAGGAGTGCCTCACGGGGCGTGATATGGCAGTACTTGACGGGCTGCCAGCGAGCGTGAGCAAGCAGTATCAACTGGCGCAGAAGCTGCTCGATGCGGAGGCTGAGACGCCGGTATTAGCGAGTGTCCTGGGTAGCTTCAGCGCGCGCTTGCCAAGCACTGATGAGGCCGGTCAAATCGGTCCGGTATGGCAGCTAGCTATTCAGCGCGTAAAGCGTTTTTGGCCAGGTGAGACCTGTGCCATGGGTGCTGGTGCCGCGAGCTTGCCTTTGCGCGATACGCCGTGGCGCGTGCTGACTCTTGCCCATGTGCCTATCAATGCCGACCCGCTAGCCCCTTCGGCCGTATTGCGCCTGCACGACAATGGCCAAGTCAGCGGTCATACCGGCTGTAATGTGCTGAAAAGTAATTTTCGCAGCGATGAGAGTGCCTTGAGTTTCGAGGCCGTGATGATTACGCAACGCGCCTGCATGAACCCGACGGCGCAGGCGTTGGAGACGGCATGGGTTGATGCATTGCGCCGCACCACGGCGTATCGCGTGGTGGGCAGTTATTTGGAGCTGCTTGCTGGCGACCGCGTGCTCGCGCGCTTAATTGTCAATGAGATGCACTAAGCCGAACGCGCGAGACACGCTGCATAGCGCGGGGCTAGAGAAACCCCGCCACATGTTGCTGCGAGCTGGCTACCAGCTGGCCCGTCGCTGACCATAGCTGTGAGCGCGCGACGGTATAGCCGTCGCCACAACTCAATGTCTGAGCTTCATACTGCCACCAACCATCGGCTGCGATGGGTTCAGCCATCACTGGGCAATCCAGCGTCCAGGTCATGGTGCTGATAGGTGCTGGGCGGGTGAACTTTTGCAGCGTCGTTGGCGGCCATGCATCGATATACGCCATGATAATGGCCGGCGTCAGCTGTGTGTCGGCAGGTAAGCGCTCACGGAGCCGCACCCAACCACTGATATCGGCGCTCGTACTGCCAGTAAACGGCAAATTGCCGCTAGTCCAACGAAAATCAAATCGCCGCGTAAACTCAGGTACTAAGCCTGCCAGATCAGGCATGGCTTGCCCTGTTTCCGGCAGCGCAATGGCGGGCGCTGCGCTCGCACTAACATGAACTTCTGAGGTGCGCGCCTCGCCACACGTCGCGGTCAGGAGAGCCACGACTTTGCCGTCTTGGCGCATGCGACATTGCGCTTGTAGTGATGACTTGCCGCTGCGAATTAGCTCGCTGTCGAGTTGTGCTGTGCCGGGTGCGGCGGGGCCAATAAAGTGGATGCTGGCGCTGCGTAGTGACCGGCCTTGCAATGTACTGCGCTCAAGATGGCGTTGCATCAATGCCGCGACTAAACCGCCGTAGGTGGCGCGGCCTTGGCCCCAACCCTCGGGGATTTGCGCGCTGGTGTCGGTAACGCTAGCGAGGATATCGAGCAAATTCATGTCTGCAGCTCCAATGGCTTTTAGCCGGTGAACAGCGGTCGGCCGGCCATTGCCATGGCTAAACGCAGTAGGCCATCCCAGGCGCGTTCGAGCGACTGGCCTTTGATGGCGCGATCGATATCGATGATGCCACTGCTCATGCGCTGCAGGCGTGGCAAGCTCAAGCGCCGTAAGGCGTTTTGTGCCGGCCCTTGGCGGCGTGACCAAAAGCCCTGCTGGCTGAGTTGTTGCGTTGAGGCTTGGCGCTGACCGCTGCTGTGCATCTGCTCGGCAATCAGTGTTAGTGCGCGTAAATCTTTTTGCAGGGCCCAGAGCACAATGGATTCCGCCACGCCCTCGGCTTGCAGTCCGAGCACTAAGCGTGCGGTGCGCGCGGCGTCGCCATTGAGTACGGCATCAGCTAAATCAAACACCGAGTAGCGCGCGCTATCGCTGACCACGGCGGCGACATCTTCCACGCTGGGTGCTGAGTCAGGATGTAATAGCTTGAGCTTTTCCAGTGTCTGCGCGGCGGCGAGTAGGTTGCCTTCAGTGCGATCAACGAGGAGCTGCAAGGCATCGGTGGGCAAATTTAAGCCTATGCCTTTGGCGCGCGCGGTCAGCCATTTTGGCAGCTCATGGGCGTCGATGTTGTACAGCGATAGGCCGACGCCGGCATTTTCGACTTCGCTATACCACTTAGATTTTTGCGCTTTGCCGTCGATTTTTGGCAGCAAGATAAGCAGCACGGTATCTTCGGGTGGCTGTGCCGCGAGCGCGCTGAGTGCTTGCGTGGCGGCGGTATCTGGTTTGTTGGTGAAGCGAATTTCCATCAGGCGGCGCTGGGAAAATAGTGACAAAGCCTGGGCATCAGCGAGTACATCGGACCAGTTAAAGCTACGGTCGACGTCATGGCGCACGCGCTCGTCATAGCCTTGCTTTAAGGCCGCCGCGCGAATGCCATCGGCCACTTCCTGCACCAGTAATGGCTCATCACCATTGACCAAATAGAGCGGTGCTAGAGGTGACTCGAGGTGGCGCGCGAGCTGCTCAGGGCGTAATTGCATCGGTACCGGTTTTATCGAAGCCTGCCTTTTTAGGGCTAATTTTGGCTGCGCTAGCCTCAGCTGAGTCGTTGCCTTCAGGGCTTAGGTCATCGGCTTTTAAGCGTGTCAGCTGGGTCATGATCTGTGCCACGGCTTGCTGGCGCAGGTCATCGATGAGGGTGTTTTCCTCTTCGTATTTACCAACGATGCGTGTGTTATCGAACTGATAGGTGCGCCGCAAACGCACGACACGATCCGCTGTTGCCGGCACACCACTGGGGTAGCGCAGCTGATATTCGAGCTCGAAAAATAGAGTGTACTCAGCGGCTTTGGCGCGCGAGTCGATGCTCGTGGTTTGCCGTGTAATGCGTTCAGCGGTCAGGTGTAGGCGCAACGGTGCGGCATCACTAACCACGCCACCGGCGCGCTGAATGCCTGCGATTAAATCGCGCTGGGTGGTGCTGTCTTCGCCGATCACACTGATGGGATTGAGCACGCCAGGCAGGGTGTAGCTGCCACGCAGGGCGAGGCCGCAGGCGCTAAGGGCCATGGCAATAAATGCAACGAGGGCAAACTGTCCCAAACGGGGCATGGTAGAACTCCTGTGGTGCACCTGTTGTTTAAACAACGATATTGACCAATTTTTGCTTCACCACAATGACTTTTTTCACCACCGCTCCAGCGATTGCGCGCTGCGCATCGGCATTGGCTAGCGCTGCTGCCTCAATATCGGCTGGGCTGGCATCGGGCGCAACATCAATTTGCCCACGCAACTTGCCATTGACCTGAATCATTAGCGTCAGACTATCACGGGTCAGAGCACTGGCATCGACCTGTGGCCACTGAGCATCGCTCAGGCCATTCGGCAGGCCGAGGGCTTGCAGCAAGGCGTGACCAATGTGCGGCGCGATGGGCGAGAGCAAAGTGACGGCGGCCAGCAAGGCTTCGCGAACTAGGCTCTGTGTTGTGGCATTGCTCACCGACGCTTTTGGCAGCGCGTTGAGTAACTCCATGATGGCAGCGATGGCGGTGTTGAACGTCTGGCGACGCTCGTAGTCATCGCTGACCTTGGCAATGGTTTCGTGCAGTTTGCGGCGCAGGGCTTTGTCGTCTTGGCTTAATGCAGCGATGTTGAGCGTTCCTGCTGTGCCTTGCGCAATATGCTCGTGTACCAAGCGCCAGAGACGCTTGAGGAAGCGGTTAGCGCCTTCAACCCCCGTATCTGACCACTCCAACGACTGATCCGGTGGCGCAGCAAACATCATAAACACGCGCGAGGTGTCAGCGCCGAATTGATCAATTAATGATTGCGGGTCGACGCCATTGTTTTTCGACTTCGACATTTTTTCCATGCCGCCGTGAATGACTGGCTGACCATCGGCGGTCAGTAAGGCGCCGGTGATACGGCCTTTGTCGTCGCGGGTGAGTTGCACGTCGGCAGGATTGATCCAATCTTTTTTACCGTTTTCGGCTTCCCGATAAAACGTGTCGGCAATGACCATGCCTTGCGTGAGCAAACGCTTAAAGGGCTCGTCGCCAGTCAGCAGGCCTTCATCGCGCATGAGCTTGTGAAAAAAGCGCGCGTAGAGCAGATGCAGAATGGCGTGTTCGATGCCGCCAATATACTGGTCTACGGGTAGCCAATGCTGTGCGGCAGTCGGCTCGACCATGGCGCTGGTGCTTTGCGGTGAGGCATAGCGCGCGTAGTACCACGACGATTCCACGAAGGTGTCCATGGTGTCGGTTTCGCGCTTCGCCGCGCCGCCGCAGCTTGGGCAGCTGGTCTCGTAAAACTCAGGCATACGCGCCAGCGGCGAGCCAGCGCCATCGGGCACGACATCTTCGGGTAGTACTACTGGCAGCTGATCTTCTGGTACCGGTACATCACCACAGGATGGGCAGTGGATGATGGGAATTGGGCAGCCCCAGTAGCGTTGGCGCGAAATGCCCCAGTCGCGCAGGCGAAATTGGGTTTTGCGCGCACCATGGCCGTTGGCTTCGAGATCGGCAACGATGGCATCAAAGGCCTCGCTCACCGATAGATCGTTATAACTGCCGCTATTGCTTGAGGTCAGGCCGGTTTTTTGGCCATACCAATCCTGCCAAGTAGAGGCATCGAAGGCGTCGCTGGCATCATTGCAGAGATACACCGGTTCGATAGGCAGTGCGTATTTATTGGCGAAAGCAAAGTCGCGCTCGTCATGTGCCGGCACAGCCATCACGGCACCTTCGCCATAGCCCCAGAGCACATAGTTGGCGACATAGACCGGTAGCTTGCGGCCGTTCAGCGGATGGATAACGAACTGGCCGGTGGCCATGCCCTTTTTCTCCATCGTCGCCATGTCAGCTTCGGCGACAGAGCCGGCCTTGCATTCGCTAATAAATGCGGCGAGTTCGGCATTGATCGCGGCCGCGCGTTGCGCTAAAGGATGCTCGCCGGCCACAGCCACATAGGTTGCGCCCATCAGCGTGTCGGGGCGTGTGGTGTAGACCTTGAGTTGGCCGCTGATGCCGATGCTGGCCTGGTCATAATCAAAGACGATATCGGCGCCAAAGCTTTTGCCGATCCAATTACGCTGCATGGTTTTGACTTGCTCGGGCCAGCCATCAAGCTGATCAAGATCCGCTAACAGCTGCTCGGCATATTGCGTAATGCCGAAGTAATACATGGGGATGTCGCGCTTTTCGACCAGTGCGCCGGAGCGCCAGCCGCGGCCATCAATGACTTGCTCGTTGGCGAGCACGGTTTGATCGACCGGATCCCAGTTAACGCTGCCGGACTTTTTATAAATCACGCCTTTCTCGAATAGGCGGGTAAAAAGCCATTGCTCCCAGCGGTAGTAATCGGGCTTACAGGTGGCGATTTCGCGCGACCAATCAATCGCCAGCCCCAATGATTTGAGTTGGGTTTTCATGTACTCGATGTTGGCGTAGGTCCACTTGGCGGGCGCCACATGGTTGTTCATCGCGGCGTTTTCAGCGGGCAGGCCGAAGGCATCCCAGCCCATGGGCTGCATGACATTGAAGCCATTTAAGCGCTTGAAGCGACTGAGCACATCGCCGATGGTGTAGTTGCGCACGTGACCCATGTGCAGCTTGCCGCTGGGGTAGGGAAACATCGATAAGCAGTAGTATTTTGGACGAGTGTCATGGTCGGCGGCGGCATGCGCCTGGGCGGCTTCCCATTCGGCTCGGGCGGCGGCCTCGATGGTCTGTGGCAAATACTGTTCTTGCATAAATAAAGCTCATCGAATTACGCGAAATGCGGCATAGGATACGCTATGCGCCAAGGCCGCGGTATAGCGGTGGCGGCTTGTCTTTACGAGAAATGGACTGGAGTTACTGATGCCGATGACACAAATCATTCATGCCCTGTTACTGCCGCCGGCCCTGCTGTGCTGGTTGGGATTGCTGGCGCTGGTCTTGGCCTGGCGCGGCTGGCGGGTCAGCGCGGCGTTGTTGGCGTTGCTAGCGATAGCGCTGAACTATGCGCTGGCCACCCCCGCAGGTGCGTATATTATCGCGCAGCCACTGGAGCAGCGTGTCAGCGCACTCAATGATCTTGCGCAGATTCCCAGCGCGGGTTATCAGGCCATTGTGGTCTTGGGGGGCGGGCGCTATGAGGCCGCGCCGGAGTTCTTTGGTCGCGACACCATGGGCGCTGAGATGCTCATGCGCCTGCGTTATGCCGCACGGCTTGAGCGCGCGACAAAACTGCCGATCTTGGTGACGGGTGGCTCGCCATTAGGCAGCAGTGATGATGAGGCCAGCCTCATGGCACAGACGCTGACGGAGGATTTTCGCGTGCCGGTACGTTGGCAGGAGCGCCTGTCGCGCACCACCGAGGAAAATGCCGAACTGAGTTGGGCCATGCTGTCACCGCTGGGTATTAAACGCATTGTGCTGGTCAGTCACGCGTCGCACTTGCCACGCGCGCAAGCTTTATTTGAGCGCGAGGGCTTTCAGGTCTTGGCGGCGCCGACGGGCTTTACCACGGAGGGTGCGCAGTGTCGGCCGCTTATTTGCTATACGCCGCAGCACAGCTCATTGCTAGAGACGCGGCGCGCGCTGCACGAGTGGTTGGGCTTGGCGCGAGATGCTATTGAAAGCGCAATGCCTCGATAGGTCGGAGTTTCGCTGCGCGATTGGCCGGGTAATAGCCAAAGAAAATGCCAATCGCACCGCCCACGCCCAGCGCCAGCACTAGCGAGCTCAGTGTGACGATGACCAGTAAATCAAATATCAGCGCGACACTCAGGGCGATGCCCATCCCGACACCCACACCAATCACACAGCCGACTAGTGAGATCACCACCGCCTCCAGCAAAAACTGTAGGCGAATGGCATTAGGCCGTGCACCAATGGCCATGCGGATGCCAATTTCTCGCGTGCGCTCGGTGACCGACACCAGCATGATATTCATGATGCCAATGCCGCCGACCAGCAGCGATATGCCCGCGATAGCGCCGAGTAGCAGCGATAAAATAGCGGTGGTTTCGGCGGCCGTATTGGCCAGCGCAGTGAGGTTTTGCAGCGTGAAGTCATCCTCGGCCTCGTCACTGAGGCGATGCCGTTGACGTAGGCTAATGCGCAGATCGCGCTCCACGCGGGGCATCGCCTCTTCGCTCACGGCTTGCACCATGATCAGGCGCACGGAGTTGCGAAAGCGATTAGCAAAGAGCTTACGCTGCGCGGTGGTGATGGGAATGACGATGCTGTCATCTTGGTCGCGGCCATCGAGACTTTGGCCTTTACTGCCGAGCACACCGATTACCTGAAATGGCAGATTGCGGATGCGTAGGGTTTGGCCTATCGGGTCTTCATTGCCGAAAAGATTACTGGCGACTTTTTTGCCGATGACGGCGACCTGCGCTGCCGACTGCACCTCGGTGGCATCGAAGGCGTAGCCGGCGCTGATCGTCCAATCACGCAGAGCAAAATAGTCGGGGCTGGAGCCAACGGTGTAGGTGTTCCAGTTTTGCGCGCCATAGATGACTTGCGCGCTCGACTGCACCACGGGCGCGGCGGAGAGCACGCCCGCGACTTCGCGCAAGGCGCTGGCGTCATCGACGGTGAGGTTGGGCGCACTGCCGTAACCGCTGCGCACGCCATTGGCACTGGTGGCGCCGGGCAAGATGATGAAGAGATTCGAGCCCATGCTTTTGATGGAGTCATTGACTCGTGTTTGCACGCCTTGGCCAATGGCGAGCATGGCGATGACCGCGCCAACGCCGATGATCATGCCGAGCATGGTGAGAAAACTGCGCAGACGATTGGCCTTCAGCGCCAGCAAGGCCTCTCTGAGCATCAGCCACCACATGATGTTTCTCCTGCTGCTGGCCGCAGGCCTTCATGCGCTGGCCCATCAAAGGACTTATGACCATCAACTAAGCGCACTAAGCGTTGCGCGTGTGCGGCAATATCCGGCTCATGAGTGACCAGCACCAACGTGATGCCTTCTTCGCGATTGAGCTGACCAAAGAGCGCCATGATTTCAGCGCTGGTTTGCGTGTCGAGATTGCCGGTGGGCTCATCGGCTAAAATCAATGCAGGGCGATTAACCAAGGCTCTGGCAATGGCCACACGCTGCTGCTGGCCGCCGGAAATCTCACTGGGCAATGCCGCTGTGCGCTGACCAAGACCGACGCGCGCAAGCATCTCAGTCGCACGCTGTTCACGCTCAGCCTTCGCGACACCGGCATAGGTTAAGGGTAGTGCGACATTGTCGAGCAAGCTTGAGCGCGGCAGTAAGTTAAAGCCCTGAAAAACAAAGCCGATGGTGCGATTACGCAGGTCAGCGAGGGCATTATCGGAGAGATTACTGACCTGATTATTGGCAAGCGCATAGCTGCCACCACTCACGCTGTCGAGGCAGCCTAAGATATTCATCAGTGTTGACTTGCCTGAGCCCGATGGCCCCATGATGGCAACAAATTCACCGCTCTCAATGGTCAAATCGATGTCGTGCAAAATTCGCACAGGACCAACGCCACTGGGGTAGTCCTTAACAATATGTTTGAGCGCAATGACTGTCGCCATTACTCGTTCATCCGAAACTTCATGCCTTTTTTCGCAACTTCTTCGGAGGACAAAATCTGCTCGATGATGACGTCATCGTCGACCTTCAACGCGCTCTCTGTGGATGCATCAGCGAGCACTTCAGTGAAGCGCCGGTCGGTGATGCCTAGCGTCACGCTAATGGGCTTTAGGCCATCAGCCGTTTGCTGCCAAACGCTGCCTTTTGGGCTCGTCGTAACTTTATCCGAAGCCAATTTGCGCCCGCGCTTGGCACTGCCGAGTGGCGCTACGCCGGGTGCGAGCTGGGCATCTTCAGGCGGCCGAAAGCGCAGTGCCGCGGTGGGCACACGCAAGACATTTTTGCGCTCTTGCGTATCAATCGTGACATAGGCCGTCATGCCCGGCAGCAGCAGGCCATCGGCATTGTCGA
>JBDSQT010000082.1:0-6258 GCA_039929665.1 Paraperlucidibaca sp. | reverse complement strand
CAATAAGAACCCTCGGCAACCACTGCCCGCAATGACCGGAGCCCTCTATGAAAGGCCAAATGCAACACTCGCCATTATCCATCGCCAGCCTGATTGACTTCGCTGAGCGCTACCATCCCGATGTAGAAATTGTCAGCCGTCGTGTCGAGGGCGATATCCATCGCAGCTCGTTTGGCGAGTGTGCACAGCGCGCACGGCAAATAGCCAATGCTCTCGATGAGCTTGGCATCGCGCAGGGCAGTCGCGTTGGCACGCTGGCGTGGAACGGCTATCGCCATATGGAGATTTACTACGGCGTATCGGGCAGCGGTCGCGTGCTACACACCATCAATCCACGCCTGCATCCGGAGCAAGTCGCCTATATCGTCAATCATGCCGAAGATGAAGCCGTGTGCTTCGATATGACCTTTTTGCCCATCATTAAAGGCATCGCCGCGCACTGCCCCGGCGTCAAAGCGTGGATTGCACTCTGTGATGCCGACGCCCTACCCAACGACACCGGCTTGAGCAATTTACTCAGCTATGAAGCATGGATCGCCAAGCACCCAACCACATACAGCTGGCCGGCGCTCGATGAAAATGATGCCTCCTGCCTGTGCTACACCAGCGGCACCACCGGCAACCCCAAAGGCGTGCTCTATAGCCATCGCTCCACAGTGCTGCACGCCTACGCCGGCGCCCTGCCTGACGCACTCAACCTATCCTCGCGCGATGTTGTGCTACCCGTCGTGCCGATGTTCCACGTTAATGCGTGGGGCATCCCGTTCTCGGCTGCTGCCGTGGGTTGCAAACTAGTCTTCCCCGGCCCGGCAATGGACGGCAAATCCATCCATGATTTATTAGAATCGGAAGCGATCACCTTTGCTGCCGGCGTGCCTACTGTGTGGCAAATGTTGCTCAGCCATATGGCCGACGCCAAGCTACGTTTTAGCACGCTGAAGCGTACTGTGATTGGCGGCTCAGCATGCCCGCCAGCAATGATCAAACGCTTCCGCGATGTCTATGATGTCACCGTGCTACACGCGTGGGGCATGACCGAAATGTCGCCTTTAGGCACCGTCTGCTCGCTACAAAAACACCATCTTGAACTCTCGCCCGATGAACAATTAAAGATTCTCTGCACGCAAGGTCGGCCGGTATTTGGCGTGGACTTGAAAATTGTCGATGATGAGGGCAACGCCTTACCGCACGATGGTAAAGCGCAAGGTGAATTGTTGGTCCGTGGGCCCTGGGTCATCCAAACTTATTTCAAAAGTGAAGGTGGCGACCCACTCGTTGATGGCTGGTTCCCCACCGGCGATGTCGCCACTATCAATCCCGATGGCTACTTGCTCATCACCGACCGTAGTAAAGACGTGATCAAGTCGGGCGGTGAGTGGATTAGTTCCATCGATGTAGAGAATCTCGCGATGGCGCACGATGAAGTGGTGATGGCCGCCTGCCTTGGCATGCCACACCCAAAATGGGATGAGCGCCCGATGCTCGCCGTGGTGAAAAAGCCCGGTAGCACGCTAACGTCTGCAGAGTTACTGGCTTTCTTCGTTGGCAAAATCAGCAAGTTTCAAATACCTGATGACGTGGTATTTGTCGACTCCATCCCGTTGGGTGCTACGGGTAAAATGCAAAAAGTGAAACTGCGCGAGCAACTCGCTGGCTACACATTGCCCGGAGTGTAAGAGCAAACAAAAAAAGGCCGGTCATATGACCGGCCTTTTTACCTTCAGCTCACCGCTTATGCAGGCTTCTTGGCATTTTTATCTTTCACCAAGAATGCAGCCAACGCTGGCAAGACAAATATGGCGCCCAGCATGTTCACCAAGAACAAGAACGCTAGCAAGATGCCCATATCAGCTTGGAATTTCAGCGCTGAGAATGCCCAAGTACCCACAGACACGCTCATGGTAATCGCGGTGAAAATCGCCGCCGTACCACGCTGTTGCAGCGCTTTGTGGAAGGCACTTTGCAGGTCATCGCCATCGGCCATGGCATGCTTCATGCGCTCAAACAGATAGATGCCGTAGTCCACACCGACACCCACACCCAGCGCCACGACCGGCAAGGTAGACACCTTCAGGCCAATGCCTAGAATCGCCATCAGTGCGTTACACAGCACCGCGACAATCGCCAATGGCACCACAATACACAGCACCGCTGGTATCGAACGGAACTCGGCATAGCAAAGCAGCGAAATGGCAGCGAACAGCAGCATCAGCATGATCGCCTCTGCCTCATCCACGGCTTCGTTGGTCGCCGCCATGATGCCAACGTTGCCACTGGCCAAGAGGAAGTCGATATTTTTCTGCGGGTTCGCCGCGGTGTAATCCTTCACTTCTTGAATGATGTGGGTCAGCGTTTCACCTTGGTGATCTTTGGTGAAAATCAGCACCTGCATCACGCTGCAGTCGGTGTTCAGCAAGCCGGTCCCGGTATCAATCGGTGACACCGACTGTGCCAGCACGGCTTGGTTGCGTGAGTGAACACGCCAGCGCGGATTACCCTCGTTCCAACCAGCATTCACTACTTTCGACAGGCTCGCCAGCGAGATCGTGCTTTGTACGCCGGCGACATTACGCATGTAGCCTTCAAAGCGATCAATCGCATCCATCACCGGGTAGTTGGTACAGGCACCATCGATATCTTTACTTTTGACAATCACCGACAGCACATCAACGCCGATTGAGAAGCTATTCACAATCGCCGCAACGTCTTTGTTATAGCGTGAGTCATCACGCAATTCGGGAATGCCCTTGCCCAAGTCACCGGTTTTCAAGTCGCGCGACTTCACTGCTGCTGCTGCCATCAGTACTGCCGAGATGACTAACACGACAACGGCCGCTTTCGGTGTAGCAAAGACTTTGATTCGCGACCACATCCAGTCACCGCGATCATCGCCGCCTTGGCTTTGCAGTTTCGCCGTCTCTTTCGGCGAAAGCTTCAAGAACGATAGCAAAATAGTCAGTAGCATCTTGTTGGTGATAATCATCACCGCGACGCCCAAACTGGCGGTAATTGCTAGTTCGCGGACGATGTCGATGGCGATAAAGACAATCACCATAAAGCCCACAGCGTTGGCTAATAGCGCCATCGCACCCGGTACAAATAGCTTGGAGAAGGCACCGCGCGCGGCTTCAAGAGGCGTAAGGCCAGTAACCACCTCAAGCTTCCACGCGTTGGTCATCTGTACTGCATGACTGACGCCAATCGAGAAAATCAGAAAAGGCACGAGAATAGATAGTGGGTCGATACCAAAACCAATGAGCGGCAAAATGCCGAGCAACCACACGACTGGAACTATCGCGCAGACCAATGCCAAGGCAGTAATTTTGGCCGAGCCCGAATACCACAATAGCAGTAAGGCCGTGATGAAAAATGCCACCACGAAGAAAACCAAAACACCCGCCGCACCTTGGGCAATATCGCCTACCGCTTTAGCAAAGCCGATGATGTGAATATCGACTTTGTCGCTACCGTATTTAGCACGAATATCCTCAAGCTTCTTCGCTGCTACCTGATAGTCGAGCTTTTGGCCGGTAGTTGGGTCAATCTCAAGCAGTGACGCACTAATCATCGCGCCTTTAAAGTCGTTCGACACTAAACGCCCAACATGCCCAGACTTCAGCACATTACCGCGTACTTGGTCTAAGTCTTCTGGCGTGCCTTGGAAGGTAGCTGGTATGACGTTACCACCGGCAAAGCCCGCTTCCACTACCTCAATAAAACGCACATTAGGTGTAAATAATGAAGTTACTGTGGCCCGATCAATGCCGGGTAAGAAGAACACCTCATCAGTGACTTTTTTCAGTGTGTCGAAAAACTCAGGGCTGTAGATGTCTTGCCCATCTTTGGTACGCAGCGCAATAAGCACGCGGTTCGCGCCGCCAAAGGTTTTTTGATAGTCCGTAAAGGTTTTCATATACGGATGTTCGAGCGGAATCATCTTGGCGAAACCGGCATCGACCCGTAGCTGCGATGCTGACGCAGCCAAGAGCACCGTAATTACCGCAAATAGTCCGAGAAAAAACTTACGACGCCCGAATAACAGATCAGACAGCGATTGCACAAAACCTTGCATACTCATAAGTATCGTCCTGATCAGTTAAAGCTAATGGGATGAGCGCCTTGCTCGCCAAAGGCAAGCGCACCGGAAGCGGTTTCAATCACCGAGGTCAGCATAGGGCTGCCCTCCACTTTTGACTGACTAAACGAAACGCCGCCATCGCGACTACTTAATATTTCACCGCTTTGACCCACGAGTAATAACTGGCCATTGGCCGATAACGAGGAGCCGAATAGAGACGTAGTCACCGGACTGGCGACTTCGGTAAAGGTCACGCCGCTATCTGAGCTACGCACGATTTTTCCGCGCATACCAAAACCAACAACATCAGATCCGCCTACTGCGCGCACACCAAAGAGTGTGCCTTGATAAGGCGAGACTACCGGCTGCCACGTGGCACCGGTATCCGCTGAGCGCAATATCATGCCCAACTCGCCAACAATCACAAAAGTACCGTCGCCTAATTTCGCAATAGCATTTAAGTGACGGTCGCCGCCTTCTGGCAAGATCGCACGTGCTTCCCAGACTTTACCGCCATCTTTGCTTTCCATGAACAGGCCATACGCACCAATGGCAAAGGCATGACTAGCATCAACAAAGGCAATATCGAGTAGCGGTGTTTCAAACTCAGGATCGTTATGCACAACACCCCAAGTCAAGCCTCCGTCATTGGTCAGTAGAATCACTGAGTCATGACCCACCGCCAACCCGCGTTTGGCATTAAAAAATACCACACGGGTTAGCGTGGCCTCAGTCGGTGACTTAATCGATTGCCATGGCGCATCGGCTGCTGCTTGTCGGAAAATACGACCGCGCTCACCAACACCAACACGTAAATTCCCCACCTCAGCGACAGACATCATCATCGTGGTGGTGAGTTGCACTTCGGTGGCGGGTAATGGCGGCCCTGAGCGATGCGAAAAGGCATAGCTCAGAGTGGCGGCAACAAACACCAGAAATAACGCCGGAATGGCTTTCGACATAGTCACGCTTCCTTTAAACAATTAACGCTATGAGTTAACGAGTACCCATGGTGCGCAAGCCTGATGGTGAAAAGTCTGACGCACTGCGGGAAATGCGGCGGTACACTTTTGACTCTTCGTTAACCAAGCCCATGGCTAAGTAGCGTCCAGACTGCAGGTCGTGATGCACCTCAGCAATTGGCGAAATTCCTGGAATATCATATGCTTGAACAACATGCTGCTCTAAAACACGCCATAGTTGACCGCGACCATCGTAGGCATCAACGGCTAAAATTGTCCAGGAGTCTTCATCAATATAGAAGGTGCGGCGGCTGTAGATATGGCTGGTGCCTTCCTTCAGCTTAGACTCAACTACCCATACGCGGTGCAGCTCATAGCGCGCATGATCGGGATTGATGTGACCAGGACGAATGATGTCTTTCAGCGTTAACTTATTGCTTCCCAAGTCATACGAATTGTAGGGAACATAAACTTCCTTTTTGCCAACAATCTTCCAATTGTAACGATCTGTCGCACCATTAAACCCGGTGAAATCGTCGTTGGTACGTAGACCATCAGCTGCGGTACCAGGATTATCGTAGGCCACATTCGGTGCTAAGCGCACGCGACGCTGACCGGGGTTATAGATCCAGGCTTGGCGTGGATTCTTAATTTGGTTAATGTATTCATGAATCAGCAAGACTTGACCAGCCAAGCGTGCCGGTGCTGTCACCGTTTGCAAGAAGTTGGTCAGCTTATTGTCTTCACGTTGAGCTGGTGTTTTGAGCAAATTGCCATAGTGGAAGTCATACTCGTACTCAAAGCGCACGGGCGTATACGTGCCGCCAGTAGTCACAGCTACTTGTTGGTTACTGATAGCGAAACTATCACCACGATAGGCTGTGATGTGGTTCAAAATTGGCTCAACGCCTGATTGCGGAATAGGGAATGGCACACCTATTGAGGTGCCGTCAAAACCATTACCACCTGGTGCTAGCTTCACGCGCGTAGCATTAGCCTTTGACGCATCATAGAGAGCTTGCGGGAATGCGGCTGAGCGATGAGTAGGATATACATTCATTTTCCAGGTTGGGTACTTCTTCAGCAGCGCTTGCTGGCCCACCGTTAATTTCTCAGCATACTGCGCCATATTGCCGGCAGTAATAGTGAACTTGGGTTTTTCGCTGGCAAATGGGTTGGGGTAGTGATCGCCCTCTTTGAAGCCCGCTGGCGCCTTGG
>JBDSQT010000081.1:0-7477 GCA_039929665.1 Paraperlucidibaca sp. | reverse complement strand
CACTGGCACAGCAGGTTTTACTGCGCGCGCTGGTCGCACACTTCTGGCAAACACCGTACGCGCCTGAGCGCCTCGCGCGCTGGGGTACCACGCTGCATGATCGCTTCATGCTGCGTCACGAAGTCGAAGAAGACTTCCATGATGTCTTGGCTATATTGAAGAACGCAGGCTATCCGGTTTCACCCGACTGGTATCGCGCGCAATTCAATTTCCGCTTCCCACATTATGGTGATTTAGACATTAAGGGCATACACATGCAGTTGAGCCAGGCCTTAGAGCCATGGCATGTGCTTGGCGAAGAAGCCGGTGCCGGTGGCACAGTGCGCTATGTCGACTCATCAGTGGAGCGTATTGAGGTAAAGGTCAGCGGCATGGCGCCCGATCGCTACACCATTACCTGCAATGGCGTGGCACTGCCGCTCAGACAAACCGACGTCTCCGGCGAATACATCGCCGCCGTGCGCTACCGTGCCTGGCAGCCCAGTAATTGCCTGCACCCAACCATTGGTGTGCATGCGCCATTAACCTTCGACATCATCGACACATGGCATAATCGCGCGCTCGGCGGCTGCCAATACCATGTCATGCATCCGGGCGGACGCAATTACGAAGGTGCACCGATCAATGCCTATGAGGCGGAAGGTCGGCGCTTAGTCCGCTTCATGCGACACGGGCATAGCACCGGCGACGTTACTATTACGCCATTGCCACGACGCCTCGAGCACCCATTCATGGTAGATTTACGCCACGTTAGGCAGACCTAACGCCGTTTGCTTCGCTTATAGGCCGCCATGACCACCTTGCTTGATTCTTTGCGCCCGCAGCCCGGGCGCTACCATGAGTTGTTCAGTGCGAATGGCCAGCTGCGCCCACACTGGCAGCCCATGGCAAACGCGCTGCGCAAGCTCAGCCCGGCACAAATGCAGCAACGCGATGACCTAGTCACAAGGCGTATTCAAGAAAATGGCGTGACCTATGCGCTCTATGGCGAAAAACAAGATCGCAGCTGGCGCGTTGGCGCCTTACCCAACCTCATCCCTCCCGATGAGTGGCAAGTCATTGCCGATGGTGTTGCACAACGCGCACGCTTACTCAACGCCGTGGCGCAGGACATTTATGGCCCACAGCGCTTACTCAACGAGGGCCTGCTGCCACCTGAGTTAATCTTTGGTCATCCCAACTATTTAGCGGCCTGCCGCGATGTCAAACCGCCGAAAGGTTGCTATGTGCATGTCTATGCCGCTGACCTTGCGCGCGCAAGCAATGGCCAATGGTGGGTAATGGCCGATCGCACACAAGCGCCCAGCGGTGCAGGCTATGCCTTAGAAAATAGGCAAGTGGTGGCCAGTGCCTTCCCTGAACCATTTCGTGAACTGGGAGTGCAGTCGCTATCGCCTTTTTTCGATGCACTGCTCGACACCCTAAAGCGTCAAGCCCCGTGCGGCGATGAGTCACCGTTGGTGGTGCTGCTGAGTCCTGGGCGCTACAGCGAAACCTATTTTGAGCACGTCTACCTCGCCCGCCACCTTGGCATTCCATTAGTCGAGGGCCACGACCTTAGCGTGCGCCAACCCTATGTCTATTTGAAAACATTGAGCGGCTTAAGGCGCGTACATGCCATCTATAGACGCACCGATGACAGCTATTGTGACCCCTTAGAATTACGCAATGAGTCGGCGCTGGGCGTACCCGGCCTGCTGGCCGTCGCGCGCGCTGGCCACGTGCTGATTGCCAATGCCTTGGGCAGTGGCGTGCTGGAGTCACAGGGCCTACTCGGCTTTCTTCCAGCCATTAGCGAACACTTATTGGGCGAGCCATTAAGCCTGCCCTCGGCGGCAACGTGGTGGTGCGGCGAACCCGCGGTGATGAAAGAAGCGCTAAAGCGCCTTGATGAGCTGGTTATTAAGCCCGTATTTAGCTCTCAGCGCTTCGATCCGGTATTTGGTCGCGATCTATCGCCGAGTGCGCGTGAGAGCTTGCGTGAACGCATTCGACAGCGCCCGTATGTTTATCTAGCGCAAGAACGCATGCAACTCGCACAAGCGCCCATGTGGCATCGCGACAGTCAGCGCTTTCATAACCACGCCTGTGGCATGCGCGTCTACGCCGTGGCGACAGAGTCCGGTTATGTGGTGATGCCCGGGGCGCTGACTCGCGTCGCGGCAAGCCCCGATGATGATGTGATGTCAATGCAGCGCGGCGGCACCAGCAAAGACACCTGGGTATGTTTCAGTGCCAAACCGCGCCTGCACTTACCGCAAGATCAACGCATACGCCTGCGCGATTTGCGCCGCGTCGACCCGTATCTGCCCTCGCGCATCGCTGAAAATCTATTTTGGTTGGGCCGCTATGCTGAACGCGCCGACCACCATGCCCGCCTAATTCGCTCTGCCTTAACACGCCATATGGAAGCCGACCCCAGTCAAGGCATAGGCATGATGCTAGCGCTGCATTATGGGCAAAGCTTAAAGCTGTTTAGCGGAGAGGTTGAGCTAACACCGATGCTGCTCAACAGCTTGCATAGTGACGGCAGCCACCTCGATCTCCTATCGACACTGCGCGCGCTGGTCTCCTCCAGCAGTCAGGTGCATCGCTATTTATCACAAGAAAACTGGCAGGCTATTGTTGAGCTAGAGGCCGAGGCGCGTGAGCTTAGGCCCGAGGTGCTGGACCCTGCCACGGCACTCAATTTCATTGACCGCCTGATGACTACCTTGTCGGCACTCTCCGGTTTCGCTCTCGATGACATGACACAGGATGTGAGCTGGAGCTTTCTCATGCTGGGTCGTCGTCTCGAGCGTCTGCAGGGCCAAGCTCAACTACTGCAAACCGTGCTCGAAAGTCCTGCCAGTGAAGGCAGCGAAAGTCTCGATTGGCTATTAGAAATGGCCAATAGCCGCATCACTTATAGACTTCGCTATTTGACCCAAGCGCAGTGGCTGCCTGTACTCGACCTGCTGCTGCTCGACCCTAGCAACCCCCATGGACTAGGCCATCAAATCAATCATCTACTCAGCATGATGCGCAACCTTGGCAGCCGAGACCTAACGCTGATGCAAACCGCACACGATGATCTCGCCAGTCTCGACTTATCGGTAATTGATGGGGTACTAGGTTTTCCTGAACGCTTGCAGCGCTGCTTGAAATGCCTCAATCCATTGATTGCTGATGTACAGCGCGCGGCCTTAGGCGTGGGCAATGGTATTGCGCTACAGTTCTTTGCCCATGTCGATGACGATAGTCAGCAAATGAGCTCATCCTAATGCGTTACCGTATTCGCCACGAAACCAACTACAGCTACCAACAGCCTGTGCTGCTTTCGCAACAAGAGCTACATTTAGCACCGCGCCCCTTACTCTGGCAAAATATCCATGCCGCGCGTATCGACATGCAGCCCAGCCCCGACTTTAGTCAATTGCGCACCGATAGCTTCGGCAATCCCTGCCAAACCATCGAGCTCAATCAGCCCCATCAGCATTTGAGCTTAATCAGCGAGCTTGATATTTCTGTATTGCCACGCGAACCCGTGGATCTTGCAACGAGCCTGCCATGGGAGGTCGTGGCGACGAAGTGTCGCTACCCCGGCTCAGTGGCGCTCAGCCCGGAACAACGCGAAGCCCTAGTTTTTCGCCATGAATCACCGCTGATTCGCATCAAACACGAGTTTGCTGACTGGGCCGCACCCTGCTTTACCCCTGGTCGCCCTATTTTTCAGGTCGCCCATGCGCTGATGCAGCAGATATTCACCGAGCTGACCTTCGACCCCGAGGCAACCGATATCGGCACGCCACTCATCGAGGTGCTACGAAATAAGCGCGGCGTTTGCCAAGATTTTGCCCAACTGATGATTGCCTGTTTGCGCGCCTATGGCCTGCCGGCGCGTTATGTCAGCGGCTACTTACTTACCCAGCCACCGCCCGGCCAAGCACGGCTAATCGGTGCTGATGCCTCACATGCCTGGGTATCGGTCTGGTGCCCAACACTGGGTTGGATGGACTTTGATCCGACCAACAACTTAAGTCCACGCCAACAACACATTACGCTTGCCTGGGGCCGTGACTTCACCGACATATCGCCCTTACGCGGCGTGATTCATGGCGGTGGCAAGCACGAACTCACCGTGCGTGTGACGGTGGCCCCTTACGCAGACAAACTACTGCCGGATGCTTAAGCGCTGACCATCGCAATGATGGTCAGCCGGCGCTAGCGACTTATGCCGCCACCGCGCGCCCACGAAATACATACGTCATCGGCCGTGGGCCCTTCAAATAGCACTTTTCCATGTCGACAATGCGAAAGCCACCGGCCTCGATAATCGCGGGAATATCTCGATCTAAATGGCAACCGCCAGCCAGTGGTTTCCAAATCGGCGTTAAGCGTTGTTGCCACGCATGCACCGAGGCGTCTGGCGATAGACCATGCTCACAAAATAGTAGTTCGCCACCGGGCTTGAGCACACGGCGGACTTCATGCAGCGCGGCGATAGCATCGGGAATGGTGCACAGCGTAAAGGTCGTCACCGCCGTATCGAAGCTGTCATCTTCGGCAGCTATCTGTTGTAGCTCTAGCGCCACCGTTTCTACCGCAATAGCAATTTTCGCGGCGCGCGCATTAGCTTTTTTGTGCATCTCAGTGGCAGGGTCGACACCGACTATGCCGGTGACTTTCGTGGCATCGTAAAACGATAAATTAAGACCGGTGCCAATGCCCAACTCTAGGACACGACCTTTCGCTAGCGGAATGAGTTTTGCGCGCTGGCCCATCATCGCGGGCAGGCCGCAGGCGCAGTTAATCAGGTGGGGGAGAATATGCTTATCGTAAAAACCCATGACATCGACTCAGTAAATTGATGTCATGGGTTGTAGCGCATTCAGCCTTAACGCGCCAGCCACCAATCGGTGAGCGCGTCCCAGACACGGACATCACTGAGCATGGCCATGTGATCGACATGATCAAAGCATAGGCGTGTGATGTCAGCGGCGACCAATGTTTTCTCTGGGCGTTTGTGCTGACCCAAGCCGCTGTAAAGTGGCACCAAACCATCGCCCACCCAGCTTTTTGCGGTGTCCGGATTCATGCTACCTGCCACCACTAAGTGCGCCATGCCGTCGGGCAAGGGTGCTAGCTGCAGGCGGTGATCTCGCGAGCCCATGTCTTCTGTGCGCTCGTGCTCTTCTTGGCTAATGAAGCCGTAGCGCAGGTCTTTAATCGCGGCGCTGCGAATATTACCCAAGCGCATAAATGGCGCGGTGTAAGGCGAATGGCCGAGTAAAGTATTGGCGCGATTGCCAGCTCGCTCCAGCGGTGCGCCCAAATGTGGTGTGGCCAAGTACGCAGCTTTGCTCACGCGTGCTGGCCAGCGCTGGCCGTGAGCTTGTGCATAAACAAAGGCACTGCGCATCAGTAAGCCGCCCATGCTATGGCCAATCAACACGATCTCACGCGCCGGATAGGCAGCATTGGCTGCTTCCAGCCAATTCGCTAAGTCTTCACCATTTTGCCAAATCGCACGGCCGCTGTTGTAGCGCAGGTGACCGATCTGCCAGCCTTTGTTTTGCATCAGATCATCTAGGCCGAGCTTGGCGGGCGTTTGCCAATCGCGCTCGCTCATGCACAGGCCGTGCAAATACAACACGACTTTGGCATTGCCGTTAGACCCTGCCAGATCGCCCCACGCCATGGCCTGGCCTTCGCTGTCGCGCAGACTCATCGGCAACGCCAATGGACTTTGCCAGCGCGCCAATTTGTCACCACACACGCCGTTCAGCGCACTGATGATGGCCAGTGCGTAAGGCGGCTGATGTGTCAGGTCAGCATGCACGGGCAACATGCCTATGCCGCGTGCAAGCTGACGAAACAGCTTAGCGATAAGCCGGTACGGAAACGGTGCCGATAATCGGGCATCGACTACGCTGGCACCGATCGGTAAGGGTACGCGCTTAATCGTGCCATGCATTTCGGTCACCAGATCAGTGATCTCGGCCGCCGAATGCATCGCTAGATGCGCGACACCTTTACCGCTCCATAAGGCCAGACGCATGGCTTAGGCCACCTGTGCCAAGCTGGTTTTTTGCTCAGGCGCCAGTACCGTCAAGGCCTTTTTCGGCGAACTGGGCAGCGCATGACGGACGATACGACCAGCAACCGTGCTGAACTGCTTGAGCAATGAAGCACTGTTGTAATTCTGACCATAGCGCTTGGCGATTTCACGCATCTCCACCGACATCTCGGCATAGCGATGCGCCGGCACTTCGGGGAATAAATGGTGTTCGATTTGATGGCTCAAGTTGCCGCTCATGATATGAAACAGCTTGCCGCCGGTCAGGTTCGATGAGCCGCGCATTTGGCGCAAATACCACTGGCCACGGGTTTCATTCTCTAGCGTCTCAATCGCAAAGACTTCGGCATCTTCGGTGAAGTGACCACAGAAAATGATGGTGAAGGTCCAGAAATTACGCATGATATTGGCCGTAGCGTTACCCGCCAACACCGGTAAGAAAAGTGGGCCGGCCAGCAGCGGGAAAAACACATAGTCTTTGCCGACCTGCTTAAAGCCTTTACGGAACGCTGGCTTAGCCTGCTTGAACCACTCTTTCCAGGTTTTCTCGCCGGAAACGACTTTCTCAGTCTCCAGTGTTTGCAACGCCAATAGATTTTCAAAGAACGTCGCTAAAATAACAGCCAGCACGGGGTTAGCGAGGAAGCGTGGCTCCCACTTTTGCTCGGGGAAAATACGCAGCAAGCCGTAGCCGATATCGTGGTCTTTACCCAGCACATTGGTGTAGGTGTGGTGCATATAGTTGTGGCTATAGCGCCAGTTATCCGCCGTACACCAGGTATCCCACTCAAAGGTCTGGCCGCTCAAGCGCGGGTCTTGCATAAAGTCGTACTGACCATGCATGACGTTGTGACCAAGTTCCATATTGTCGAGAATTTTCGATATGCCCAGCAGTGCGGTACCAGCGACAAATGCTGGTGGCAAAATACCGGCCATCAGCAGGCCACGGCCGGCTATTTCGGTATAGCGCACGGCTTTTTCAATTTTACGAATATAGGTGGCATCACGCTCGCCAACATCGGCTAGATGGCGTTGTTTAATGGCATCAACTTCAGCACCAAAGGCTTCGATTTCTGCAGGGCTCAACTGGCGACTTTTACTCATAATCATTCTCCGAATGCGCGAGGCATTACAAATCTAAGGTGAGGTCGCCAACAGCGGCGCTGACGCAAATACGCAGGCTAGCGGTGTCATCGACATCTAATTCTTGGGTCAGCAGGTTGCGAGTCACGCCACCGGACTTACCACAGGCGCAGGTGTTGCAAATGCCCATGCGGCAACCTGAGTTTGGCTTGATGCCTTGTGCTTCAAGTGCGTCGAGCAGCGGCATGCCTGGTGGCAAATCGACATGCTTATTGGACTTCTTCAAGAACACCCGTACGGTCTCGGTACTGCTTGGTACAAATAAGGGCGGCGTGA
>JBDSQT010000080.1:0-3231 GCA_039929665.1 Paraperlucidibaca sp. | reverse complement strand
TTCAATACTTCAGGCTCGGCTAGGGTGTCGTCAGTTAACGGCACGGCTGCCTCACAATCTTCATGGCTTGCCACCAAGGGCAAGGCCAAAATCAACTCATCTTCTAACAGCGCCGGGAAGTCTAACTCACCGTCATCTGCCAGAACAAAATCCTCAGCTTCCGATAAACGCTCAACATCGGCGTCATCGTGCAGCATAAATACATTTACTTGTGCCGATAACGGCACGTTCACCGCCTGCAAGCAGCGTTGGCACTCTAGCGACAGCATAGTCTCCAGCCGTCCCGCCAATACAGGTAAATGCCGCGCGTCGCGAGCAAATGCCAAATGCACACTCACCTCACCCTCATTACTCAAGGCGCCATCAAGCAAACGCGTAAAACGCGCTAATGGCACGGCGAGATCAAGCACAGCTGTGCGATCGGCCCATTTGCCAGGTTCGATGAGGTGTGGAAGAGTGGTGTCTGACATAGGGGCGGGATAATACGGACTCACCCCGCCCCTGTCAAAGGACTATTGCGGCATTTTCGGCTTATTTAAGTAGTGCCTGATTGGCCTCTAAACCTAAGGCTTTACGCAGGCTGCTGGCGAACTCATGACCCATCACCGCACCCAAACGGCGCAACACTGAATCGACCGGATTCGGCATCAAGGTGTAGTCCACCAAGGTCTTCGCTTTAACTACATCTCGCGCTACCGACTGCAAAGAACCAATATCATCTGCCAAGCCTAAGGCAATGGCTTGATCGCCACTCCAGAAGTAGCCCGAGAAGGTATCTTCATTGGCCTTTAAACGCTCACCACGACCCGCTTTCACCGCCGCGATAAAGTGCCGATGCACGGCATCCAGTACGCCCTGCACATGCGCCTGCTCGACTGCATTAATCGGCTGGCTGGGACTGAGGAGATTTTTATGCGCGCCAGCGGTCATCGTACGATCTTCAACGCCGAGCTTCTGTAGCAGCTCAGGCACACCGAAGCCGGGCATGATGACGCCGATCGAACCCACTAAGCTCGATGGATTAACATAGATTTTATCGGCCGCCACCGCGATGTAGTAAGCACCCGATGCGCCCATATCGCTAATCACCGCATAAAGCGGTTTATCTGGATGGAGCAGGCGCTGGCGACGAATCTCGCGATAGACCTCATCGGCCTGCACGGGGCTGCCGCCAGGACTATTGATGCGCAACACCACAGCCTTGGACTCGCTGGCGCTAAATGCGCTATTAAGCGCCTCCATAAGGCTATCGGCATTGGCTGGCATATCGGCGGCAATAGCACCGTCGATGGTAATCACCGCCGTATGCGCACCAAAGCTTTCTGTCGTCAACGAGCCTAGCAGCACGCGATAGGCGAAGACCGCCACTAGCACAATAAAGACAGCGCGACGGATCCATTGCCAGCGCTTAGCACGCTGGCGATCCTTTAAGTCTTCTAACAGAAAGCGCTCTACCAATGCCCAGTCGCGCGGTCCGCGCCCACTACCCCATTCCGCCATGACAAATCCTCAGTGATTAATCGTGTGTTGCAAATAGTTCGCCAGCTCAGGCAAGGAATGGCACAGCGTTAACGGCCGATGAGCCAATAATCGCTCGGCGCTATGCACGCCATACGTAACACCCACTGAAGCCATGCCGATAGCTTCAGCCATGGCTAAGTCGTAGGTGGTGTCGCCGATCATAATGGCGCGATGGACCGGCACATTAAGCTCGCTCAGCAACTCTGTGAGCATGCGAGGGTTAGGCTTGGAGAGCGTTTCATCGGCACAGCGCGTGGCCTTGAAATAATGCGCCCAACCGGTGTCGGCCAATACGCGATCCAAGCCCTTTCGGCTTTTTCCCGTGGCCACGGCAAGCGTCATTCCTTGCGCGCGTAAATCATGCAGCATAGTTTCTGCACCGACAAACGGCGTGGTTTGACCTTTACTACTGGCGACAAAATGCGTGGCGTATTGCTGGCGCAGAGCGTCACGCGCCGCCTCACTCACCGAGGGAAATAGCACACGCATGGCCTCAGGCAAACCCAGACCAATAATATCTTTGGCGGCGGCCTCGCTGGGCTCATCAACATCGAGATCGCGCGCAGCCGCTTTAATGCTCCGCACGATCTGCGCCACGGAATCCATTACCGTGCCATCCCAGTCGAAAATCACCAGCTCCACTTTAGGCACGGCGCAGCACCGCCAGACCTTTCTCAAAGTCGTCATCGGGCGGCGCCGACAAATTCAAACGCTTGCCCGAAGGCAGTGTCAGCTTCAAGTCGCGGGCATGTAAAAACAGACGCGACAAGCCTTTCGCCTTAAAGCGTTCGTTATCGGCATCGCGGCCATACTTTGTGTCGCCAACCAAGGGATGGCCTAAATGCTGGGCATGAACACGAATCTGGTGCGTACGACCGGTGAGCAAATGCGCCTCGACCAGCGTTGCGTCTTTATAACGCTCCAGCACGGTAAACACCGTAATGGCGGCCTTGCCCTCACGCGACACCCGCACCATGGCCTCGCCACCGGGGCGCTCGACCTTTAATAGCGGCGCTTCGACGCGATGCGTGGCACCCTGCAAACGACCACTGAGCAATGCGACATAGCGCTTGTCCATTTGGCCATCACGCAGTTGCGCGTGTAGCGCACGCAATAAAGGCCGATGCCCAGTCACCATAATCAGGCCTGAGGTATCGCGATCGAGCCGATGCACTAGCTCCAAGCTACCGGCTTGCTCAGGACGCATGATGCGCAGCGCCTCAATCAGGCCAACGGCAATACCACTGCCGCCATGAACCGCCAAGCCCGATGGTTTATTAATCACCATCAGATGATCTTCGTCATAGACCAGGCTCTGCTCCAGCAGTTTTTGCAAACCGGTCGATGGTCGGTGCGCTGGCGCCTCTTCGCTAACGCGAATCGGTGGGATACGGATCATATCGCCCGCCTCCACGCGATAATCGGGCTTGATGCGGCCTTTATTAACGCGCACCTCGCCCTTACGCACGATGCGATAAATTAAAGTGCGCGGCGTACCTTTCAACGCCGTCATCAGGAAGTTGTCGAGGCGTTGGCCGGCATAAGCGGCATCTACCGTAATGTAGCTAACGGCGGGTGAATCAGGACTATCGGGTGCGTGCATGAACAAGCCTGTGGATAATTCGGTGCGCTTATCTAGCGGCACACGGGGATGACTGCTATATTAGCGAGTCGCTTAGCAATTGAAGACCCTCATTTTGCCAGTTTATG
>JBDSQT010000079.1:0-15606 GCA_039929665.1 Paraperlucidibaca sp. | reverse complement strand
ATTTTTTCTACCTAATGGAAGCCATGATTAATACGGGCGTGAAGCTCGGTCTCGACCCTCGTGATGCCCGCGACTTGGCGTTGCAAACGGCTTTAGGTGCCGCGCAAATGGCCATTACTGCCGATGTGGGGCCAGACGAGCTGCGCCGCCGCGTGACCTCGCCCAATGGCACGACGGAGCAGGCCGTTGCCGTGTTTGATCGGGCAGGTTTCAGCGAGATTGTCGAGCAGGCCATGCGTGCCTGTGCCGAGCGTGGCGTGAGTTTAGCTGCTGAGTTAAGTGACTAAGCTCGGTCGTAACAATAACCGTATTGAGCGCTGCAGCGATAAGCGCTCAAACAACGAATTAGGAGTGTGGTAATGGATGCTTTGAATCAAATCGGCCTGTTGCTGGCCAACACCATTTTCAGTGTATTGATCATGTTGGTGTGGCTGCGCTTATTGCTGCAAGTTGCCGGGGCCGACTTCTTCAATCCCATTTCGCAGTTTGTCGTGAAAGAGACCTCGCCGCTATTGCATCCCTTGCGCCGTATTGTCCCGAGTATTTTCGGCCTCGATACCGCAGCGCTAGTGCTCATCGTCATTCTCAAGCTCGTGCAGCTGAGCACCATTGCGCACTTTACCGATCAAGCCGTAACGCCAAGCCTGCTGTTTGTCACCACGATATTCAGCTTGCTGCTAGCTGCCACTGACTTCTTCTTTTGGATCATCTTAGGCATGGTGATCTTGAGCTGGGTGGCCATGGCTTCTGGCGGCTTGAGTCCGGCCATGATGCCTTTAATGCAGATCTCTGAAATTGTGCTGGCTCCATGCCGTCGTCTGCTGCCGAGCTTGGGCGGTCTGGATTTGTCGCCGATCATTGCCTTCTTGCTGATTCAAATCATTGAGATTCTGCTTAAATCGGCTTATCCGCAGGCGCTTGCGCTGCTGGCGGGCTAATGGGGGCTGACATGACCGCTGAGCCGTTCATTTATCCTGATGACAGTGTCGGCGTTGCCACGCCGCAGCACGTGCATGTCACAGAGCCTTTGGCGCTGGCCTGCGGCCGTACGCTCAACACCTATGATGTGGTCTACGAGACCTATGGCACGCTAAACGCCAACGCCAGCAATGCCGTACTGATCTGTCATGCGCTGTCGGGTCATCATCACGCCGCGGGCTTTCACGACGGCGAAGATCCAGCCACCGCGAAGCCGGGGTGGTGGGATAGTGCTATTGGTCCGGGCAAAGTCATCGACACCAAGCGCTTTTTTGTCGTCGCACTGAACAACTTGGGCGGCTGTCACGGCTCCACCGGCCCTTCGTCAATCAACCCCGAGACGGGTGAGCCCTGGGGTCCTGACTTCCCCATCGTGGCCGTACGTGACTGGGTGAAAATGCAGGCGCGCTTAAGCGATTACTTAGGCATTGTGCAGTGGGCTGCGGTGGTGGGCGGTTCGCTCGGCGGCATGCAGGTGCTGCGCTGGAGCATCGATCAACCGCAGCGCATCGCCAACGCCGTGATCATTGCCAGCGCATCGAAACTTACGGCACAAAATATCGCGTTTAATGAGGTCGCGCGTCAAGCGATTCGCCGCGACCCCGACTTTCATGCCGGTCGTTATTTTCAGCATGGCGTGGTGCCAGAAGTCGGTCTATCGCTGGCACGTATGGTCGGGCACATCACCTATTTATCCGACGATGCGATGCGTCAGAAATTTGGCCGTGACCTGCGCAAAGCCACCTATCAATACGGCTTCGATGCCGAGTTTCAGGTCGAGTCATATTTGCGCTATCAAGGCGAAGTGTTCTCCAAGCGCTTCGACGCCAATACTTATTTGCTGATGACGCGAGTGCTGGATTATTTCGACCCCGCCCGCGACTACGAGCACGACTTAGCGAAGACGCTCGCGAAGGCACAATGCCGCTTTATGGTGCTGTCGTTTACCACCGATTGGCGCTTTGCCCCAGCGCGTTCACGCGAGATCGTTGATGCCTTGGTGAAGGCCGGTAAGGAGGTGAGTTATGCCGAGATTGACGCGCCTCAAGGGCACGACTCCTTCTTGCTCGATAACCAGCGCTATATGGATCTCTTTGGTGCGTTTATGACCCGTATTGCCAATGAGCGGGAGGTCGACCATGCGTCTTGATTTAGCCTTGGTGCGACAATGGATCGCGCCGGAGTCGCGGGTTATCGATCTGGGCTGTGGCGACGGCGAGCTACTGGCACATCTGCGCGACACCTTGAATGTGCGTGGCTATGGCTTAGAAATCGACCACGACAAAATCACCACCGCCATCACCCGCGGCGTCAATGTCATTGAGCAGGATCTTAACCACGGCCTAGCGAATATCGAAAGCGACAGCTTCGACACGCTACTGATGGCGCAGGCCTTGCAGGCGGTGCAACGCCCTGATGCCTTACTCGATGAAATGGTCCGGGTGGCGCGTGAAGTCATCGTCACTTTTCCTAACTTTGGCCACTGGAAAACGCGCTGGTATTTGCTCTTTAAAGGCCGCATGCCGGTGTCGCGCGCGCTGCCGTATGGCTGGTTCGACACGCCCAATATTCATCTCTGCACGCTGCATGATTTTGAAGCGCTGTGTCGCAGCAAGGGCTTAAAGGTATTGGATAAACTGGCAGTCGACCAAGATCAGCAGGGCAGTGTGCTGGCGCGTTGGTTTCCCAACTGGTTTGGCGAAATCGGTATTTTTCGAGTGACTCGAGGCGATGACTAATGCCTAGTTTGCACGACAGTTTAGCCGTTAGCGCCGATACCTTGAGCGGCCGTGACATTGTTCTGGCCACCGGCAATCAAGGCAAGTTAAAAGAGCTCAGCGCCTTGCTCGCCGATGCCAACATCTGCGTGCGCTCGCAAAAAGAATTTGCCGTACCGGATGCCATCGAAGACGGTCTGAGCTTTATCGAAAATGCACTGATTAAGGCGCGCCATGCCAGCCGTTTAACCGGCTTGCCTGCGCTGGCCGATGACTCTGGCCTGGCAGTCGATGCACTTGGTGGTGCGCCCGGTATTTATTCCGCGCGTTACGCCCTGAATGATCAAGGCGAGCCAGCAGGCGATGCCGCCAATAACGCCAAGCTCTTAGCCACACTTGCCGCGATGCCCGCTGATACATCGCGGCACGCACAGTTTGTCTGCGTACTGGCCTTTGTGCGTCACGCTGATGATCCTTTGCCCATCATCTGTCAGGCCTTGTGGGCTGGCGAGATTGCGCAGATACCAGCAGGCTCACAAGGCTTCGGCTATGACCCAGTGTTCTATCTGGCCAATGACGGCATGACCTCAGCCGAGCTGCCGCGCGAGCGCAAAGCAGCGCTCAGCCATCGCGGCCAAGCACTCGCGCAATTACGCGCGCGCTGGAGTGAGACTGGCCTGTGATGCCGCCGCCATTAAGCCTCTATGTGCACATGCCTTGGTGCGTGCGGAAATGCCCGTACTGCGATTTTAACTCGCATGCGGTAAGCGCGGATGGTGTGCCCGAGGCCGCCTATATCGATGCCTTGCTAGCGGACTTTGACGCGGATTTAGCGCATTTTGCACAGGATTGGCCGGCGCGGCCGGTACAGACACTGTTCATTGGTGGCGGCACCCCGTCGCTGATTTCGCCGGCAGGCTATGTGCGCTTATTTGCGGGTCTGCGTGCGCGACTGCCGTGGGCCGATGACATCGAAATCACGCTTGAAGCTAACCCCGGCACGGTTGAGCAAGGCCTATTTGAGGGTTACCGCGCCGCCGGCATCAATCGCTTGTCCATTGGTGTGCAAACCTTTCAAGGCGAGCAGCTTAAGGCCTTGGGCCGCATTCATTCAGGCGATGAGGCCTTGCGCGCGGCGAGTACTGCGCGCGCGGCCGGCTTTCAGCGCATCAACCTCGACTTAATGCACGGCCTGCCACAGCAAACCGTGGCCGCCGCCTGCGATGATTTGCGTCAGGCCATCGCACTCGGTGTCACGCACCTGTCGTGGTACCAGCTCACGCTCGAGCCCAACACGGTGTTTTATCGCCAGCAACCCATCCTGCCCGATGAGGACGTACTCGCCGACATTCAGGCCGAAGGCGAAGGTTTGTTGGCCGCCGCTGGCTTTCAGCGCTACGAAGTGTCGGCGTTTGCGAAGGCGGGAGAAGCCTGTCGCCACAATCTGAACTATTGGCAATTTGGCGACTACTTAGGCATAGGCGCAGGGGCTCACGGCAAGCTGACATTAGCCAATGGTGAGATTTGGCGGACTAGTAAAACGCGGATGCCGAAAGACTATTTGGCAAACCAGCACGCCAGCCACGAACGCATTGCAGCAGTCGATTTGCCCTTCGAGTTCATGCTCAATGCCCTGCGCCTTATCGACGGCGTACCAAGCCAGTTCTGGCCTGAGCGTACTGGTTTAAGCGCCGAGGTCATTGCCGCGACACTCCATGATCTGCGCCGGTGCGGCCTACTTGAGCAAAGCCCCGAGCGCTTAAAAGCTAGCGCCTTAGGCCTGCGCTTCTTAAATCGCGCTATCGATGCCTTTTTGCCGGAACACAGCGACATATCATCGCGCGAAAATCCCCGCTAAAGTTCACCTTTCCACTGCAGACGAGATATCACCATGGCGATGACATTGTATTGGACTAGCGGTAGCCCTTTTGCATGGACTGCACTGTTAGCTCTAGAGCTCAAAGGCATCACCTATGAGTCGAAAATGCTCAATATGATGGCCGGTGAGCATAAAACCCCTGAGTTTTTGCGCATCAATCCGCGCGGCAAAGTGCCGGTCTTGGTGGATGGTGACACGGTGATTGCTGAGTCGCTGGCAATCTTAAGTTATCTTGATGCCGTAGTGCCTGAGCCCTGCCTGTTCGGTAACTCGCCGGCGCACATTGGCGCCATCATGTCGGCGCTATCTGAGCAGATGTCGTATCTGGAAAGTCCCGGCATGCTGATCCCTTTTACGACCTTTTTTAAGGCCTGGGATGAGTCTAGTCAGGAGACCATTCGCGCGGCTGCAACGGCGGTACTGCCAGAGTTCCAGCGCATCAATGCACTCTTGGCTGAGCAAACCGCTATTGTTGGCGATAGCTTGAGTGCCGCCGATTTACGCCTGTTTCCTGTGCTGCAAATCATCTGGCGCGCGAATGGCATGATTGAACGTAATGGCGGTTTGGCAGAAATGACGCCGTTGCTGCGTGGCCAGTTTGCCCATATTGATCGCTGGTGCCAACGCATCGAGGCCTTGGCCTGCTATGACACAACATACCCTCCGCACTGGCGGAAAACCTAAGTCATGACGCAGATTTGGGTCGATGCCGACGCGTGCCCCGTGCCCGTGAAGGACATGCTTATTCGTGCGGCTGAGCGTACTGGCGTGCAAATTACCTTTGTTGCCAACCAGCCAATACGCCTGCCAGCGGGCTTGCCGATGCGCGCGGTGCAAGTGCCGCCCGGTTTTGATGTTGCCGACAACTACATCGTGCAGCATGCCAGTGCCAAAGACTTGGTCATTACCCAAGATATTCCGCTGGCCTTTGAGGTCGTCAAGCTCGGTGTGGTGGCGGTGAGTCCGCGCGGGCAGTTGCATACGCCGGAAAGTATTGGCCAGCGTCTTGCCATTCGCGACCTGATGAGCGATCTGCGGGACGCCGGCATGGTGCGCGGCGGACCGCCGCCATTCTCATCCAGTGATCGTCAGCAGTTTGCCAAGCAGCTCGACTCGTGGCTGGCGCATCGCCCCAAGGTAACGAGTTAGATCATGTCTGAATCATTAGCTCAGCTAGCCAAGCGTCTGCGTCGTCCGCAGGCCAGCCTCAGCGGTCTGGATGCTCTGAGTGATGCGCAGCTGATGCAGCTGCATGAGCTGATTGATGCCGCCAGCGAGCGCGAGCGGCAACGTGTGCAAAGCCATTTTCGCCGTGGCATTTTTTGGCCTTTGCGCTGGCTATTGCAGCGTCGCCATACAGCCCGTGGCGTGCTGGTCAATGGCCGCCCGGCTAAAAAGCCAAGGCCGCGCGCATGAGCCGGCTGGCCAATCGCGCCGAGGTTATTAAGCTGTCGCGCGCGCTGTCAGTCGATGTCGAAACCTTGAGCTACCTGCATGGTTTGCCCTCCGATGCTGTTGCGCAGCTGCGCTCAGCGATCTCCGATGTCTTGCACGATGAGCAGCGCGAGCCGTTAGGCCTGCTGGCGGCAGTAGCGCGCTGGTTGCCCGCCTGGGTTTCGGCGCTGTGTGCGCGCTCATGGTTTGGCGCCCCCATGACCGCGCGCTTAGCCTGTGAGCTGCCGGCGTGGCGTGTGGCCGACATTGCCAACTATTTAGATGCCGAATTTTTAGCCGATATTGCCGTTGATCTTGATCCGCGCAGCGCCCGCGAAGTCGTAGATTTATTGGCGGCGAAAAAAGTCATCGCCATTACCCATGTGCTGCTCGGGCGCGACGATTTTGTCACGCTTGGAAGGTTTGTGGCTTTATTGCCCGATGCCGTGCTGATACAGGTCGCCGAGAGCATCGAAGACGAAGGTGATCTGCTGCAAGTGCTGTTTTTTATTGAGGCGCGCTACCGCATTGACCACATCGTGCGTTTAATTCCGATTGAGCGTATGCAGCGTGCGGTGTTACTCGTTTGCGATGAGGCGCGCCGCGAACTCTGGCCGAGCTTATTGGCTCTGCTGACACACGCGGGCTATGGCCTAAAGCGTGAATTGGGTGATTTAGCAGCGGCGCAGGGCGAAGGCGTGCTGACGGCGATTATCGAGACCGTACAGGCTGAAGATCTCTGGGAAGATGTGCTGCCGGTGGTGGTGTGCTTGTCGCCAGAGGTGCAGAAGCTAGTGGTTAACCTGCCAGTGCTGCAGCGGCCTGAAGTGCTAGAGCGCATCATTCAGGCGACTAGCTATCGCCAGCTGTGGTCGGCGATGTTGTGCTTAGTCGAGGCTATGAATGCGAACGGACGCGATGCCTTAGCGCGGATTTTTGAGCAGGTCGATGATGCGCATTTAGCGCAGGCAGCCTACGCGGCGTTATTGCGCTCGCAATGGCACACGCTGCTGGACATCGTGCGGCGCTTAACGCCGGCGCGCCAACGAGACTGTCACGAGATTTTGGTGCACTACATGCCCAGCCTCGACAGTGAGACTGCAGACTATTTGCAGCGCTTATTACGCGAATATGGCGTTGACCAGGCCGCTCAACACTAGCGCCGGTTTACGCGATGCCGCGCTTAGCGCAGCAGTTTCTCGCGCAGGGGCGTTAGCACCTCCATGCCATGCTCATAGCCGCGCTGCACCAATTCATCCATGCGCAACCACTCAAACATGCCGATGTCATCGATGGGCATGCGCAAGTAAGTATCGGCGCGATCGATCGATGCTTGCAGGGTGATGGTGTCGCTGGTCAGCGTGGCGGTGCGCATCAAAATTTCACTGAGGCTGGGCGGCTCGCCCTCGCTTTGCCAGTTCAATAGCGCGCCTTGATCAGGCGCATCCATGCCCGCACCGGGTGCCGCCATGTCGCCAATGCCCGCGACATTGCAGGCAATGATGATGCCGCGCTCGAGCTGTGCCATGACATCCGTGGGGAGATTATTGACCACGCCACCATCGCAGAGTAATTCGCCCTCAAAGGCAATCGGCGGCGCTACACCAGGCATGCACATGCTGGTGCCGACCCAGCTACCGAGCGGCCCGCGATCATGTACACCGGGCATGCCGGTAGTGAGATTGGTGGAGATGCAGTAGTAGGTTCGCCGCAGTTCTTCAATGCGGCGCTTACCAAAAATAGTGTTGAGGCGCTGGTGAAAACGCTCGCCGCGTATCAACGAGACTTTTGGCAGGGTGTAGTCGTTGAGGTAGTTTTTCGCGACAAAGGTTTCATGGGCAATATGGGTCATTTCCGTGCTGTCGAAACCACAGGCCAGCAGTGCCGCGACAAATGCGCCCATGCTCGTGCCCCCGACTACATCGACCGGGATGTCGAGCTGCTCTAGCGCTTTGATCAAGCCAATATGTGCGAAGCCACGTGCACCGCCGCCGCCGAGTACTAAGCCAATGCCGCGCCCAGAAATCTGGCGGGCGAGGGCGGCAATCTCCGGCTTGGCCCAGGGATGTAAAAAGTAATGCGCGCGTGCGCCAGTGGCCTCTAGCCAGTCTACGGTGTACGGCGCGGCATCGCCCATTGGCCGTAGTAAGACGAGTTCGACCGGTGCGACCAAGCCGCCTTTGCGCAAGATTTCTAGCACAGGGGTGGGCTGCGGCTTTTGCCCTGCCTCGGTTACCAGCAAGATACGGTCGGCTTGGCGTAAGCAGCGTAGCGACCAAGTGTCGGCGCCATTATCAGCCACATACATGATGAAGCGATGCTGTAGCTCCAGGCTGGCCAGCCAGGCGCAGAGCTTGGCATCGGCGTCGCTGCCATCTTGCGGGGTTTGCGAAAAGCCATTGCCAAACACGCTATCGATATGTGCAGCACTGACTAAGCGTGTCTCTGGCCAGCCATTCATATGGCCAGTCAGTGCTTCAGCCAGCAACATGGCTGGAATATCGCTAATCGCTGGCACCACGGCCAGTGTGCCACCAAAGGCATTGGCCTGTTGCACCCGCGAATGCAGCGCTTCGCGAGCACGGGAAATGATCAGTCGCGAGAGCGCGACCAAGGTGTCGGGATAGTCGCGTATCAGCGCCATAAAAGCGCTGGCAGGTAGGTTGAGCAGCAAGCAATCGCGCAGCGCATAGACCGTGCTATTGCGCGCCTCAGCAGCGACCACGCCCATTTCGCCGAGCAGTTCATAGCGGTTCACATAGCCGACAATGCGCTCGTCTTTGCGAACCTGTAGACGGCCATGAACGAGAATATGCAGAAAGCGCGGCGGATCACCGATGCGGTACAGCCGCTCGCCGCTTATCAGCCGTTGTGCTTGCGCCATCTTCGCCATGGCGGTGATGGCCTCGATAGGTAAAGAGCTGAACACGTCAACTTTTTGTAGGCTCGCCACATAGTCGAGCGGGAGAGTGTTCATGCGCTTTTTTTGGCCTCTTGGGCAGCAACAGCTAAGCGAATTTGATTGATATTTTCGCGCAATAAATCGGCGACGAGCTCATCGGTGCGTGGATCTTGGAGTACTTGCTCAACGACGCGTAAGGCCGTCTCAGTCGCACCCTCAATAATCTCGTTGTAATACGGCAGGCGTTTGAAGCGTCCGGTTTGTGGGTCGTTACTGAGCTTTTCGCGAATCATATCGCGCAGCTCGCTTTGGTTTTCTTCTAGTGCCCGAGCGATATTGCGCGTGTAGGTACCCTTAACCAGTACGTCAGCCACTTGATCGAGCACTGCCACGGTGACCGTGCCGCTGATGGCGCGGACAATCCCGTGCTTGAAGCGATTGACCAAACGAAAGGTGAACTCATCGCCCAGTACGCGATCCGCGGCTACGCCCATCCGAGCCAGTAATATCACCACGCGGATTAAGCGGAAGCTACGCAGCGCGGGGTCGGAGACGGGGATCATGCCGAGCACGTCGTACCAGTTGCGGCCAACAAAGCCCGGCGCCCACTGGTCTTCGCGCCAGCGCCAAAGGAAGTTTAAAAAGAACAAAGCGCAGATGCTGTAGTCGGCCAAGATAATGGCCTCGCGCTGCTCAGGCGTGACGCTGCCCCAGCTCTCCCACGCCAGCAACGCCACCGATACTAGTGCTAATACCAGTAGCACCCAGTCGGCCCAGCTGCCACCGGTGAGTGGTTTTTGCGCCGCGGCCTCGCTGGCGCTCAGTGGGGTGTAATGCGTTCTAGTCGACTCGGACATACATAAGATCCCAGACACCGTGACCTTGATCGTGGCCGCGCTGCTCAAATTTCGTCAGTGGTCGCCACGCGGGGCGCGGCATGTATTCGCCCGGGGCATGGGCATTTTTAAAGCCGGGAGCGGCCTCCATGTGCTCGAGCATCCATTCGGCATAGGGTGCCCAGTCGGTGGCCATATGAAAGTGACCGCCGATGCTCAGAGTGCGTCTTACCAGCTCAATGAGGTCGGGTCGTACAAAGCGGCGTTTATGATGCCGTGCTTTTTGCCAAGGGTCAGGGAAAAATAGCTGAACGGTATCGACGCTACCAGGTGCGATGGCCTGCTCCAGCACCTGCACCGCATCTTCGCTGTAATAGCGCAGGTTAGTCACCCCTTGCGTGCCGGCGTCAAAACATAGCTGGGCAACACCGGGCTTATGAATTTCGATGCCAATAAAGTCACGTTCTGGCGCGGCTTGCGCCATGGCAGTCAGTGTCTGGCCCATGCCAAAGCCAATCTCTAGCGTGAGCGGCGCGCGACGACCAAACACGGCCTCGGGATTGAGCGTAGCCTGTGCCAGCGTGAGGTGCATATTTGGCGCAAACTCGCGCATGCCTTGCTTTTGCGATGTGTTAAGCGGCGACGTGCGCGGCATAAAGGTTTTGATGCGATCGGTAAAAGGACGCGCTGGTGACTCACTCATGCCATACACTCATTTGATAAACGCAGCGCTAATTGTACGGATTAGCGGATGCGGTACCAAGGATTTGCTTGCTGCATAACGGAGGCTCAGGTGTGAAGCGATTGCCGCGCTGGATTGAATACGGTGCTTTTACACTGGCGCTACTGGCTGGCATCGTCAATGCCGTTGGCGTAATGGGCGTAGCACCACATGCGCTGTCGCATCTGTCTGGCACAGCGACCTGGTTAGGCGCAAGCGTGTGGCAATCGGGCTCTGCGGTGCTGCATTTAAGCTGTGTGATGCTTAGCTTTGTTGGTGGATCGGCACTGTCTGGTGTGATGCTCTCTGGGAGTGATGTGCGCGCAGGGCGTCATTACGATACGCTTTTGCTGATTGAGGGGCTGTTGTTGGTGGTCGCTTATTTAGCGCTTCGTGAAGGCTTTAGCGTTGGCGTGTATTTCGCCTCGAGTGCGTGCGGCCTACAAAACGCGCTAGCAACGCACTACAGCAATGCCATCGTGCGTACTACGCATGTCACCGGTATTTTTACCGACCTTGGCCTAATGCTGGGCGGCTGGCTGCGCGGCAAACGCTTTGATGGCCGTAAAGCGCGATTATTTGGCCTGATCATTACAGGCTTCATTGGCGGTGGCATTATTGGCGCAAAACTTTATTTAAGCGTTGGTCTGGTCACCTTACTGCTGCCGGCGCTGCTGTGTTTTTGCTTGGCCGCGCTGTATCGTGTGTTGTTACGCCCCTCATAATTTTGCCGAGCTTGCTATGCCCACACTCATTTTGCATCACTATTACCTTTCACCATTTTCGCAAAAAGTGCGCAGCATGCTCGGTTATGCCGGGTTGGAATGGCAGTCGGTACGCATTGAGTCAGCGCCGCCGCGACCCGCACTAGAGCAGCTCGCCGGCGGTTATCGCAAAGTGCCGGTGGCGCAAATAGGTGCAGACATCTTCTGCGATACGGTAATCATTGCCGCTGAAATTACGCGATTGTCGGGGAAGCCAGATATTAGCCTGGGGCGCGCCAGCGAAGCTGAGCAGGCCTATGCCCGCCACACCGATGTGAAAATATTCTTCGCCTGTTTATTTGCGGCGGGCTCATGGGCGCTGGCGAAAACCGTGTGGCGCGAGATGACCATGAGAGCCATCGTGCGCTTTTTTGCCGATCGCGTTCAGATCGGCCGCACCAGCAGCGTGCGCAGTGCGCCGCCAAGTGCGGCAAAGGCTGTTGTGCGCAAGCACTTAGTGGCTACAGAGGCGCGCTTACAAGATCATGATTTCTTGTTCGCAGATGTACCTCATCACGCGGATTTTTCGACCTATCACAGCCTGTGGTTTATGCGGGATATCGGTCAGTCATCCTTGCTGGCTGATTTTCCAAAAACCAATGCCTGGATGGATCGTATTGGCGCATTTGGTGAGGGCGAACGCGGTGAGATCAGCGCCGATGCCGCCTTGCTAGCCGCTACAAGCGCCGAACCACGCGCTATTGCAGCAGAGCATAAGACCGATGCGCGCGTCGGTCAGCGCGTGCGCATCAGCCCCGTCGACTATGCCAAAGATCCGACCGAGGGCGTCTTAGTTGGGGTCAGTGATGAACGCTTTATCATTGCCCGTGAGACGCCAGCTCTGGGTGTTGTGCATGTGCATTTGCCGCAGGTAGGGTATCGCCTTGATGTCTGTTGAGTGCCGTCTTAGCGGAACGCCACGCCATCAAGTGGGCTAGACGCGCTGGCGTAAAGCTTGCGCGGCATACGCCCGGCTAAAAACGCCTCGCGGCCAGCTTCCACGGCTTTTTTCATTGCTGAGGCCATCAATACGGGCTTGCCGGCAGCGGCAATAGCGGTGTTCATCAGCACGCCGGCTGCTCCTAGCTCCATGGCCACTGCGGCGTCCGAGGCCGTGCCAACACCCGCATCAATCAGCACGGGCACCGTGGCTTCTTCCAAGATAATGCGCAGATTATACGGATTGACAATGCCCAGTCCCGAGCCGATCAGCGAGCCTAAGGGCATCACAGCAACACAGCCCATTTCGGCAAAAATCCGCGCGGCAATGGGGTCATCGTTGCAGTAAACCATGACCTGAAAGCCCTCATTGACCAGTGTTTCAGCGGCCTTCAGAGTCTCCGGCATGTTCGGGTAAAGCGTCTTCTGATCGCCTAAAACCTCAAGCTTTACTAGACGATGGTCATCGAGTAGTTCGCGTGCCAAGCGACAGGTGCGTATAGCCTCTTCAGCGCTGTAGCAGCCGGCGGTGTTGGGCAGAATTGTGTAGCGATCGGGCGAGATGACATCGAGCAAGTTCGGCTCGCCCGGTGTTTGACCGATGTTCGTGCGGCGCACTGCCACGGTGACGATTTCTGCGCCGCTGGCGGCAATCGCCTCGGCAGTTTCAGCCATGTCTTTGTATTTGCCGGTGCCGACGAGTAAGCGTGAATGAAAGGTGCGTCCGGCCAGCAAAAAGGCATCCGACATGGGTCAAGCTCCGCATGAAAAACGCTATTGTACGGTGCGTGGGCAGGTGCGACCAGCGCTTGCGGCTGCTCAATACTTACTAAGGGGAAACGCATGAGCCAGTTCAGTACATGGGCAAAGTCTGTACTCGCAGCAATAGCACTTGCCGTGCTCGCCGCCTGTAGCAGCAGTCCGCCACTCGCCACCGTGGCTGTCGTGGATCTAGAGCGCTATGCCGGCGACTGGTATGAGATCGCACGGTTACCCAATCGCTTCCAAACGGATTGCGCAGGCGATGTTATGGCGCGCTATGCCCTCGTGGGCGATGAGATCAGCGTGCTCAACCGCTGCCGCCAAGCCAATGGCGAAGTGATGTCGGCCGATGGCATCGCCAAAATCGTACCTAATTCCGGCAATGCCCGTCTGCGTGTCAGTTTCTTTTGGCCGTTCTACGGTGACTATTATGTGCTCGCGTTAGCCCCGAACTATCAATGGGTGCTCGTTGGTGCGCCCAACCGTGAGTATTTATGGCTGCTTTCACGTAGCCCAGAGTTGCCTGAAGCCATTTTTGCTGAGCTAGTGCAAAAAGCACAAAGCCTCGGCTTTAACACCGAGGCTTTGCAAAAAACCACACACGCTAGGCCACTGCCATGAAGGCTTAAGACAGTAGGCGCATAGAAACAAAGAGCGCGATCATCATCATGCCGATGACCAGCTTGGCGACGATGCCGAGGAGCATGCCGATGGTCGCGCCCCAGCCGGCGCGATGCGCCTGCTGCCAAGGCCTGCCGGTCGATAGCTCACCGAGCATCGCGCCCAAAAAAGGTCCTAAAATCAGGCCAATAGGCAGTAGAAATAGCCCCAAAATGGCACCGAGCAGGGCGCCGAAAGCGGCCGCGCGCGATGCGCCGACACGCTTGGCGCCTAATGCGCCAGCAATGAAATCCAGCGCCACGGCAGCCACACACAGCATGGCAAGCACAATCAATGTGCCGCTACCGACATAGCGAAAGTCCTCTGCCCAGGCGGCAGTGAACAAACCGATCAGCAGGATGGGCGGCCCGGGGATGGCCGGCAGTATCATGCCGATCATGCCGGCGCTGATGAGGAGTAAGGACACGACGATCAGACTGACGGTCAGCCAATCTACGGCAATGAACAGATCCATTAACCGCCGCCGATGGCGTGGACTATTTCCAGCGCGTCGCCAGCGCTGAGAGTATGAGTTGTGTGTTGGCTACGCGGCACGATCTCGCCATTGCATTCCACCGCAATGCGCTTGCCGACAAGCTCATGCGCAGTCAGCAGCTGGCTAATCGTGCTGCCAGTGGGTATTTCAACGGGCTCGCCATTGAGGCGGATAATCATCGACTGACCGCCCACGCTAGCCATAACCAGCCGGCCATGAATGCCAAACCGCCAATCGGGGTGATGGCGCCAAACCAGCGCGGCGCACCGAGTGCCATGGCATAGAGCGAGCCCGAAAACACCACGATGCCGAGCTGCAATAGCAAGGCGGAGGTATTGAGGCCGGCAGTTGGCAGGCTTGGGCTCAGCGTGGAGCTAAAGCGCAGCATCACGCCGATGGCCAATAGCCCCAGCGCATGGGTGGTGTGGTAGCTGACAGCTGTTTGCCACCAAGCCATTTGCTCTAGGCTCAGGCGCGCTTTCAGACCATGTGCCGCGAAAGCGCCAGTGGCGATGCACAGTGTTAGGTTAATTGCCGCGAGGGAGAGCCAATTCATCTGCTGTGCTTAAGCCACAAGCACAGCGCGAACTTTATCCATGGCGTTTTTTTCTAGCTGGCGAATGCGCTCAGCAGAAACGCCAAATTCGGCGGCCAACTCATGCAGCGTGGCCTTTTTCTCGCTCAACCAGCGTCGCGCCAAAATGGCCTTGCTGCGATCATCGAGGGTGTCCAACGCCGCCATCAGGCGCTCGCTGTTATTGTTCTCGAAGTCCATGGCCTCGACCTGCAGGGCTGGGTCGTAGCGTTTGTCTTCCAAATAATGAATCGGCGCATGGCTAGCACGCTCCTCATCATCGTCTGGGCTGCCATCGATAGACGCGTCATACGACAGCAGTCGACCTTCCATTTCCAGTACATCACGAGTGCTGACATTTAAGTCGGTGGCGATGGCTTCGGCTTCACTCAGCGTGAGATTGGCCGACGATTTTTTCATCGAACGCAGATTGAAAAATAGTTTGCGCTGGGCTTTCGTGGTGGCGATTTTCACGATGCGCCAGTTTTTAATCACGTATTCGTGGATTTCGGCTTTGATCCAATGCACCGCAAACGACACCAGTCGCACACCCATGGTTGGGTCGAAACGCTTCACCGCTTTCATCAGGCCAATATTGCCTTCCTGAATTAGATCGGCCTGCGGCAAGCCGTAGCCGGCATAGCTCTTGGCGATATGCACAACGAAGCGCAAGTGCGCCAACACCAGCTGGCGGGCGGCGTCTAAGTCTTCTTCACCATGAAAGCGCTCAGCGAGCGTGCGCTCTTCATCCGCCGACAGCACCGCAACGCGGTTAGCGGCTTGAATATAGGCGCCCAGGTTTGCACCTGGGACGGCCACTGCAATGGGCGCTAAGGCTTGGCAGTCATTCATTGTCTGTAATGCCTCCATCGGCAAAAGTGGTTGCGCGCTGTCAAACTCTACAGCGCATTTAACTATAAGCAGCGTAGTTTACCGCTGCAAG
>JBDSQT010000078.1:0-7224 GCA_039929665.1 Paraperlucidibaca sp. | reverse complement strand
CAACTTACCGTGATCGTGCTGGAAAAGCAGTTGGCGCAGATTATTGATAAGCACGTCGCGCAAGCACAGGCGCGTGAAAGCGCAGCGCAGGCAGCGGCGGATGCCGTGGCACAGAGCCCGATCGCGTCTTCAGCTTTACCGCTTCCTCCTTCGCAGCATGGCAGCGATGAAAGCCATTGGACCGCCGATGATGACGAACGCGGCGCTATTGATGAGGCCTATTACGCCAGCTTTGCTAGCGCTAACATTGTGAGTCATGACCGCACTTACTCATCGGCAGCAGGGCGTAAGCCTGGTCAGTTTAATCAGCAGGCGCCGCGTAAACCACGCTATCAAGCGCCAAGTCGACCCAGTTTGCGTTCGCTATCGGCACAGGCTATTCGTCTCCTACTGCGCGAACCAACGCATGCGCAGCTTTGGCCCGATGCCATGCTCAGCAGCCTCAATGACCCAGAGACCGCGCTACTGTGCACACTCGCACAGGCCTTGCGAGAGGCGCCCGAACGCTCATTGGCGGCACTGCTAGGCAGCTGGCATGGGCGCGCCGAAGGCGAAGCCTTAGCGGCCATCGCCGCCACGGAAAGTTTATTGCCCGATGCCGACAGCACACTTGAGGCCGTTGACCTCAGCCATCGCCTACATGGTCGCTTACTCGAACAGCGCATCGCCACCATCAACAGCGCCTTGCAAGAGTCACCGAGCAAAGAAAACTTACTTGCCTTAACCCAGGCCAAGCGTGAATTAGCTCAGTGGATGCAGCAATTACCACAAGCACCGAGCAGCTGAAAAAGTCTGTCAGCTGACAAACACCCCATTCACAGCATATAATTCCGCTCTTATTTTGCAGCCGTTGCGCGAGGGGCCACATGAGCACCAGAAAGCCGAACACGCCAGATCCATCTCAACTCGATGCCGAGGGAGCCGAAGGGGCCGACGACAAGCCGCTGGATAAGGCAAAGCGTAACTCGCTGCTGGCTGAGCTGATCGCTCGCGGCAAAGAGCAAGGCTATCTGACCTTTGGTGAGGTCAACGATCACCTGCCCGATTCAGTTACTGAAAGCGAGCAGATCGAAGACATCATTCAGATGCTCAATGACTTGGGCATCCCGGTGCATGAACGCGCTCCCGCCGCTGACGACTTGATGCGTGAAGAGACGCCAGAGGCCAGCGACGACGATCTCGCCGCTGAAGAAGCGGCGGCCGTCTTGGCCTCGGTAGAAAACGAACCTGGCCGCACCACCGACCCCGTGCGTATGTATATGCGCGAAATGGGCACGGTTGAGCTGCTCACCCGCGAGGGCGAGATCGCCATTGCCAAACGTATCGAAGACGGCATTCGTGACGTGCTGCACGCCATGGCCTACTGGCCGCGCGCGGTGGAGTTACTGGTCGATGAATTTGATGCTATCGATGCTGGCGAGCGCCGCATCAATGATGTCATCTCCGGCTTCTTAGACCCCGATGACGATGGCGCAAGCGCTCCTAAAGTAGTCGACGATGCCGCTGCTTTGGCGGTTTTAGCCAGCAAAAAGGCTAAAGATGGCAAAGACGGTAAAGACTCAAAAGACGCCAAAGCCGATGACAGCGACGATGAAGAAGACGACAGCAGCAGCAGCGATGACGATACCGCCGATGAAAACGATGGCGGCATCGACATGGAGAAGCTCAACGCCCGCGTCGAAGCGCTCCGCAAACAGCTAAAGAAAACTGACAGTTCCGAAGAGCGCGGTGGTCGTGAATCGAAAGCCTGGCAGGTCAATATTGAAGAGCTAGCCAGCCAGTTCATGATGTTCAAACTCACGCCACGCGTGTATGACGGCATCGCTGAGCACATTCGCAACAATATCGGCATCATTCGTGCGCAAGAGCGCGTGATCATGGTCTCGTGTGTGCGTCGTGCGCGCTTGGATCGCAGCCATTTCATTGCTGACTTCCCTGGCAATGAAATTGATCTGGGCTGGCTCGATAGCGTTATCGCTAAGCGCAAATCGTTCGCCAAAGCCTTGGAGACACAACGCGAAGATATTATTCGCGCGCAACAACGCCTGATTGAAGTCAGTGAGAACCATGGCGGCCTGAGCATTGCTGACATCAAAGCGATCAGTCGTCGCATGAGTGTCGGCGAAGCGAAGGCTCGTCGTGCGAAGAAAGAAATGGTCGAGGCCAACCTGCGCTTGGTGATCTCGATTGCGAAGAAGTACACCAACCGTGGTCTGCAATTCTTGGACTTGATCCAAGAGGGCAATATTGGCCTGATGAAAGCCGTCGACAAGTTCGAATACCGTCGTGGCTTTAAGTTTTCGACCTATGCGACTTGGTGGATTCGTCAGGCCATCACGCGCTCGATTGCTGACCAAGCCCGGACTATTCGTATCCCCGTGCACATGATTGAGACCATCAACAAGCTCAACCGTGTGTCGCGTCAGATGCTGCAAGAAATGGGTCGCGAGCCAACGCCAGAAGAACTCGGCGAACGCTTGGAAATGCCCGAAGATAAAGTCCGTAAAGTGCTGAAAATCGCCAAAGAGCCAATCTCCATGGAGACGCCGATCGGTGATGATGAAGACAGCCACTTAGGCGACTTCATCGAAGACACGATGGCGACCTCGCCTATTGATGCCGCAACCTCAGAAGGCCTGCGCGAGGCGACTCGTGAAGTGCTGGAAAACCTTACGCCGCGCGAAGCGAAAGTACTGCGCATGCGCTTTGGTATCGATATGAATACCGACCATACGCTGGAAGAAGTGGGCAAACAGTTTGATGTTACGCGTGAGCGTATTCGTCAAATTGAGGCAAAAGCATTGCGCAAGCTGCGTCACCCAACACGCTCTGAACATCTGCGCTCATTCCTCGATTCGGAATAAGCAGTTAGCGTGGCGCTTTTGCGACAAGCAAAGCGCCACGCTATTTCAGACATAAAAAAACCGGCCTCAATAGCCGGTTTTTTTATGTCTGGTGAGCGCTTATGACAGACGTTTCGCGCCCATCGACACCAGCTTTTGATAGGCCGATGGGAAGATACGCACCATCAGATCCATCACTTTTGCGTCATTGCCAATCAGCAAGCGGCGCTGATTTTTCTCTACGGCACGAATCATTTGCGCAGCGGCGTCATCGGCCGTGGTGCGAAACATTTTTTCAAAGTTCGCCGTGCTGTTAACGCTCATGCCGATCTTTTTGACAGAGTCATCCATGCGCGCAGCTTTAGCGATATTGGTTTTGATACCGCCAGGATGCACGCTGGTCGCGCTGACGCCGATTTTCTGCAACTCCAGCTCTTGACGCAGCGCTTCAGTAAAGCCGCGCACGGCAAACTTAGAGGCGTTATAGGCGCTTTGCGAAGGCACGGCCATCAGACCGAATAAGCTACTGGTGTTGATGATGTGGCCATCGCCAGCGTCTTTTAAGTAGGGCAAAAAGGCTTTCGTGCCGTGCACTACGCCCCAGAAGTTGATGTTCATGACCCACTCGAAGTCATCGTAACCACCGCCATCGACCACAGAACCTAGAGCCACGCCAGCATTGTTAAAAATCAAATTTACTTTGCCATGATCGGCAGCGACTTTATCAGCCCAGGCAAACACGGCATCTTTATTAGCAACATCGAGCTTTTGCGAAGTGACTTTAATGCCGCTGCCATCGAGCAGCTTGACGGTTTCCGCCAAAGCCTTTTCATTGATGTCGCTGAGCGCGACATGACAACCGCGCGCGGCTAACAACACGGCCAAGGATCGACCCATGCCGGAACCTGCACCGGTGATAGCAGCAACTTTATTTTTGAAGTCTTTCATAAGAACAACCCTAGCGCGATGACATTGGACGCTGGCACGATATAAGTGACAACAGCCAATGTCAATCGATCTTATTGACATGCATAGGTGCGCTTAAAGAGCAGCCGCCAGCTCTGCGCCTTCGCGAATAGCGCGGCGCGCATCCAGCTCGCCCGCCAGCTTCGCGCCACCAATGACGTGATAGCGACTGTCGGTGATTTTACCCTCGCCATCGCGCGGTAACATATCCGTTACCGATTCTTGGCCAGCACATAAAATCACATGGTCGACATCGAGAATCTGCTCCTCACCATCGATACGAATATGTAAACCCAGATCATCGACCTTCACATATTCAACCTCTGCGAGCATCTTCACGCCAAACTGTCCGAGCAATAATTTGTGTGCCCAGCCAGTGGTTTTGCCAGGCCCTGTACCCATTTTTTTCAGGCCAGGCTTACGCTGTAACATGGTGATTTCGCGTGAAGCAAAACGACGCTCAGGAGCCGTTAGGCCATTTTCAGTAACATCAAAATCGACGCCCCAATACTTTGCCCACTCTTCGACTGGCTGATTGTGCTCTTCTAATAAGTACGCACAGGTATCGATACCGATGCCGCCCGAACCAATCACCGCAACACGTTGACCGACGCTGACTTCACCACGCAGTACTTGGGTGTAGTCCAGAACTTTGGCGTGATCGACGCCAGGGAAGCGTGGAATACGCGGCTTCACGCCCGTGGCAATCACCACCTCATCGAAGTTCGCCAAATCATCGTGGCTGACCTTGGTGTTGAGCTTGACCTTCACACCGCTGCGCTGAACTTCATAGCGATAGTAGCGAATGGTCTCTTGAAACTCTTCTTTGCCCGGCACCGCAGCCGCCATATTGAATTGACCACCAATGTCGCTTGCTGACTCATACAGCGTGACATCATGGCCACGGTCAGCGGCTACAGTAGCGACCGTTAGGCCAGCCATGCCGCCACCAACCACAGCAATTTTTTTCTGCTTAGTGGCTTTCATATAGACCAATTCCGTCTCGTAAGCAGCGCGTGGATTGACCAAACAGGTCGCGCGTTGATTCGTGAAGGTTAAGTCCAAACAACCTTGGTTACAGGCAATACAGGTGTTGATGGCTTCGGGCTTACCCGCCGCGGCCTTGTTTACAAAGTCAGCGTCGGCCAAGAGCGGGCGCGCCATGGAAATCAGGTCGGCATCGCCGCTGGCCACGATGTCATCGGCAACTTCTGGCGTATTGATGCGATTCGACGCCATCACCGGAATGCTCAGCTCTTTTTTGATGCGCGCCGTGACGCTACGGAAGGCCGCACGCGGCACTTGCGTGGAGATCGTGGGAATGCGCGCTTCATGCCAGCCGATGCCGGTATTCAAGATTGTCACGCCGGCAGCCTCGAGGGCTTTAGCAATGGTCACAATCTCTTCCCAGGTGTTGCCACCAGGCACTAAATCGATGAGCGATAAGCGATAGCAAATGATGAAATTAGGGCCCACCTTTGCCCGCACGGCTTTGACGATTTCCACCGGAAAGCGCATACGATTCTCAACCGCTCCACCCCATTTATCGGTGCGTTGGTTGACTCGCGAGCAGATGAACTGGTTCAGCAAATAGCCTTCCGAGCCCATGATTTCGACACCGTCATAACCGGCCTTTTGCGCCAAACGCGCGGAGTCGGCGTAATCTTTAATGGTCGACAGAATGACTTTCTCAGTCATCTCTTTGGGCTTGAATGGATTGATCGGCGACTTGATGGCAGACGATGACACTTGAAATGGATGATAACCATAGCGACCGGCATGCAACATCTGCATGAGGATTTTGCCGCCATGCTCATGCACCGCTGAGGTCACGCGGCGATGATTGAAGATATCGGCATAGTTACTCATGGTACCGGCTAATGGCAGCAACCAGCCCTGACGGTTCATGGAAATGCCGCCAGTGATCATTAGCGCGGTGCCGCCTTTGGCACGCTCAGCAAAGTACGCGGCAAGCTTGCCGTAGTTCCAAAAACGATCTTCGAGTCCGGTATGCATGGAGCCCATGACGATACGGTTGCGAAGTGTTGTGAAGCCCAGATCAAGCGGGGCCAGCATATGAGAAAAGGCGGTCATAGCAATAAGTCCTCGTCAAAACGACGTTAGCGCGGTAAAGTTAACACCGTTAAGATACGAGGATTCAGGGCAATGTCAAGCGCAAAACCAAAGCCCAGCTATCACCATGGCGACCTGCGCCGTAGCATTTTGGCGGCGGGACTAGCGCGCATTCGTGCCCAAGGCGTACAGGGCTTGAGCCTTAGGCAGCTGGCTGAAGAGCTCGGTGTCTCAACGCCAGCGCTTTATCATCACTTTCGTAGCAAGCACGCACTGCTGATGGGCCTGGGCGAGGCGGCGATGGCGGAGTTTGTTGTGGTCATGCAAGCGGCTATCGCCAACGATGCTAGCGCTGAAAGCTTTGCCTTGGCTTATGTTGGTTTTGCCCGCCACGAAGCGGCACTTTACGATCTGATTTTTGGCAGTCTGCTGTGGCGCGATGCCGAGGCCGAGGCCTTCCAAGCGGCGGCCAGGGCGCATGTGCGCGTCATCACCAGCCATGTGCAAAACCTGCAAAAGCAAGGCGAACTACCCAATAGCGTCAATGCGCTACGCGTCGTGCAAGTCGCCTGGGCGACCTTACATGGCCTCTGCCGTATGTATAACGACGGCCTCGCCTTTACCGCAGAGACCATCGAAGATATTGCTAAAACTGCGATGGCACTGATTCATCAGGCCTTGGACAAGCGCATCGTGTAGACCGCGTGTGTACTACATACATTCGGCGTAGGCTGACATGCTAGAGCTCTTTTGCTTAGCGCTGAGACAGCCTCCATGCATAACGCTCCACGACTCGCCATCATCGGTGCCGGCGCCAGTGGCCTAGTAGCCGCCAGCGAGGCGCAACGCCAAGGTCTCATTTGCAGCGTCTTTGATAAAGCCCGACGCGCAGGTGGCCGCATGGCTTCACGCCGCAGCGACTGGGGCAGCTTCAATCATGGCGCGCCATTTATCTCCATGCCCACGCAAACGTCAGCCGCTAATGATATCCGCCTGCAACGCTTTTTAAGCAATGGCTTAAGCACGCTCATGGTCAGTGATATTAGTGGCGAAAAACGCCCAGCACTGGTGCCGCCAGAAAGTGTCAACGCCATCGCGCAGTCCTGGACTCAGGGCCTCAATTGCCATTTTGAACACACGCTCACAGAGCTTAAGCATGACGGCACATCATGGTGGCTAAAGTTTCTCGAGCAAGCGAATTGGCTCGGACCATTTGAGCGCGTATTAATGACCTGTCCACCAGCTCAGGCTGTTGCGCTGCTATCAAAAATGCCCAGCCAGAACAGCCTATGCAAAGCCCTGCAGAGCATGACGCATGCGCCCTGCTGGAGTGTACGCTGGG
>JBDSQT010000077.1:0-4583 GCA_039929665.1 Paraperlucidibaca sp. | reverse complement strand
AAGCGCCAAGTCGCAGCCGTGCGCAATGTCGCGCCCGTGACGCAAGCCCCCACACCACAAGCACCTCGCGAAGAGCGTGCGGCGGCACCGGTGGCTAAATCGACTAAAGTCACTGCGCCAGTTGTGCCTGCCAGCGCCGGCTTGTTGATTTGGTTGAAAGCCTTTTTCAGCACGCTGTTTGGTGTCAAACCCGAACCTGAGCCAGTTGTGCCTGAAGTCCGCTCCAGCCAAAACCGTAGCAATAACAACGGTGGTCAGCGTGGTGGTCGTGGCCAAGGCCGTGGTCGCCCGCCTGAGCGTCGCCAAAATAACGAACTGCAAGCTGCCGGTGGTCGCTCACAAAGCGATAATTCGACCAATGCTGGGGCCTCTGCTGGTAACGATAGTAACGGCAATACGAATAACCGCCCTGCCCGTCGTGATGCCAACGATGCTGTCGAGCAAGCACCGCGCCCACCACGCCCACCGCGTGCGCCACGCCCGCCGCGCGACGCTAATCGTGAGGCCGGCCGTGATGGCAATCGTGAACGCCAAGTTGCCGCCGAAGCGCCAGAGGTCGACACAACTGTCGCCTTAGCCGTCGATAGCACTAACGCGCCAGCAGCAACCGTGAATGCCGAAGGTGGTGAGCGCCGCCGCCGTAATCGCCATCCTTCGCGCCGTCAGCGCGGGCCACGCGAACGCGATCCGCAAGTGCTCATTGATGCCGGCTTACCAGTGCCCGATGAGTTGGCTGATAAAGCAGCCGCTGGTAGCGCTGTCGCTGCTACTGTTGTTGCCGATCAGGCAGCGGCTGCAGAACAAGCCAGTGCTGAGCCAGCTGTCCCAGCGGTGAAAGCTGAACCAGCATCGACTGAGCAGGCTGCCATATCAGAGGCTACGCAAGCACCGGCTGAATCAGTCGCTGATACATCAGCACCTACTGCGTCAGAACCAGCAGCAGCGGAACCTGTCCTTAACAGTGCAGAGCATGCAGCTACTCCAGTCGTTGAGCCTGTCTCTGTGCCACGCGTTAAAGCAAATACTCAAGCTGCCACGCAAGCAGCGGTTGACAGCGCAGTAGCACAGCCAGCGATGGCTGTGCCTGAAAAAATCGCTGAAAAAATCATCGCAACTGTCGCTGAAGCAGTCGTCGAAAAAGCCCCTGTGCAAGCCGCCGAGTTAGTCCTCGAAGCAGTAGCGGCAAGTGCTCCTGAAGCACAGACTGAAAATGCCTCAGAGCCGACAAGCGAGGCCGTTGCAGATACCGATGTAACAGCAGCTGAAAGCGCAACAGCCGAAGATATACCTGCCGAAAGCAAGGTCGAGAAAGCTCAGCGTCGTGCGAGTAATGATCCACGCGTACGCCGGCGCTTACAGCGTGAGCAGGAAGCTCGCGTGAAAGCCGAAGCGAAAGTCACTGAGACACCCTCAGAAGGCTAAAGCTAACGCGAACTGTGTAATAAAAAATGCCCCTTAATTGGGGCATTTTTTATGGCGGATGCTTAATTAGCACAATCGCTTTAGCAAATAGCGCGTTAGATCAACCACCCATCAGCACCGGCTCTTGCTCAAGATGAATGCCATAGCGCGCCTGTACGCTGGCCACAATATCCGCGGCCAAGGCCAATAGATCTGCGCCATTGCCACCACCATGATGCACCAACACTAAGGCTTGGCGCTCATGCACGGCCACAGCCCCTCGGCGATAGCCCTTCCAGCCGGCCTGCTCAATGAGCCAGCCAGCGGCAACCTTTTGCCATTCGGGCGTATGTGCTTGCGCGGGATACGCGACAAGACCGGGAAATTGCGCTTGCAACTGCGTGACCTGCGCACTCGGCACCAAGGGATTTTTGAAAAAGCTACCGGCATTACCCAGTAGCGCCGGGTCCGGCAGTTTCGATTGGCGAATGCCTATGACCGCCTGCGCGACATCGCTGGCACTCGGCGTTTGCACGCCTGATGCCCTTAAGGCGCTACTAATGTCGCCATAACCGAGCACCAAGGGACGAGTCGCCGACAACGAGAAGCGTACTGATAAAATCACATAACGGCCTGGTTGTTGCGACTTAAAAATACTATCGCGATAGGCAAAGCCACAGTCCTCAGCGCGCAACTCAACCACTCGCGCTTGCTCGCGGTCATACGCGCGTAAGGAATGCATAACATCGGCAATCTCAACGCCATAGGCACCAATGTTTTGCACCGGTGCGGCGCCTACCGAGCCCGGAATCAACGACAGGTTTTCTAAGCCGGCCCAACCGTGGGCGAGCGTGTATTGCGTGAATTCGTGCCACGGCTCACCGGCTGCAACGTCGATGATGACGGTGTTATCGACGCGCCCATGTTCAGAAGTGCCCAGGCCATTATTTACCGTGTCGCCATGGCGGATACCACGCAAACTTAAGTGAATGGTCAATCCCGACACATCACCCGCAAAGACGATGTTGCTACCGCCACCCAGCAGCTGCACTGACCAGCCCTTGGCCTTCGCTTCAGCAAGCAATGGTGCTAAATCGGCCTCATCAGTAAGTTCGGCAAAATGGGCAGCGCGTGCGTTTAAGCCCAGCGTATTAAACGGCTGCAAATCGACATCTTCACGAATAACGGTCAGCATTAGCAGGCACAACCAAAGACGCCGCGGGCTTTCAGCAGACTGCGCAACAAGCCATCGATGGCGGTTTCAATTAGCTCAATCACTTCATCAAAGCCTTCAGGGCCGCCGGTATAGGGGTCAGGCACATCGTTGGGCAGCTCGGGGGCATAGTCCATGAGTTTGGCTAACACCGCACGCGGCTGATGACCTAAATGATGGACGGCTTGGCGCTGCAAGGCCTGCAGGTCATCCAAGTTTTTACCGTCGAGTGCAAGGATGTGATCAAAGCTATCGAAGTCGCGCCAGCTCACTTGCCGAGCGCGTAATGGTACTAAGTCATAGCCACGCTCTGCGCCATGGCGCTGACTGCGCAGGTCTGGCGGCTTGCCACAATGCCACGCCGCCGTGCCCGCTGAATCAGCTTGCAATAGTGCATCCCAGCCCGCCTGCGAGACGCGCTGGCGAAATACCGCCTCCGCTGTCGGTGAGCGACAAATATTGCCCAAGCAGACAAATAGCACGCGGGTAATAGGCTCTGCGGGGGCTACTGGCGTTACGGTATTTTCCGCCCTATTTGCGGCGTGGCTCATGCCAGCGCTCCTCGCTGACTCGGGTTCGCCAAGATAGCCCGTACGCGATCAAGGTCGGCCTGCGTATCGACACCCGGCGGCAGCGAGGCATTAGCAACCGCGACATGGATGCGTACACCCTGATACAGCGCGCGCAGCTGCTCCAGCGACTCAAGCTGCTCAATCAGCGCCGGTGGCCACGACACATAGTCATGCAAGAAGCCCACACGATAGGCGTAAATGCCGAGATGGCGTAGATACAAGGACAGTGCCTCTGTGGGCAGCTGCTCGCGATTGAGCGCAAAAGCATCACGCGCCCACGGCATGGGTGCGCGACTAAAATACAGAGCAAAATCGTTCACATCGCGCACTAGCTTGACAATATTAGGGTTAAACAGTTGCTCAATATCGTGCAACGGCTCGGCTAGCGTTGCCATGCCGGCTTCAGCGGCTTCGGCTAGGTTATCAGCGACTTGATTGATGACACTGGGTGGAATCAACGGCTCATCGCCCTGTACATTGACCACGATATCATCGGGCTGCCAACCCAGCTGTACGGCGACTTCCTGCAAGCGATCAGTACCGGAAGGATGATCGGCGCGCGTCATGACTACAGGTGCGCCATAGGCATGCAGCGCTTCGGCGATGCGCTCATCATCGGTAGCAACAACCACATCGCTGGCGGCGCTGAGCAATGCACGCTCATAGACATGCATGACCATCGGCTTACCCGCGATATCGAGTAAGGGCTTGCCAGGCAGTCGGCTAGAACCATAACGGGCAGGAATGACAACACGAAAACTCATCGGCTATGTCCTTTTTTACTGATTACACACGCAGGGGTTTAGCGCGCGCCATGCTCGGGCAGCGACTCATCGAGTGTTAGGGCGCGCGCCTCGCCTTCGAGCATCACCGGGATGCCGTCACGTACGGGAAAGGCCAGCGCATCGGCACGGCAAATCAACTCATTGTGCTGGTGAAACAGCGGGCCTTTACACAGTGGGCAGGCCAACAGAGCCAGTAGTTTTTTATCGAGCATGAGCAGTATCCGGCTTATTTTTAATCCACAGGGTGTTGGTTCGCTCAATGTTAGTCGACAACAGAGTAGCGAACCAAGCGTCAGTCTTTCTGATGATTTATTGACGCCAAGCGCGCCAATAATGCCTGCCAAAATGCCTCGGGCAACATAGCCTGAACCGGCACATACCAACTATTGGGCGGGGCTATGTGTGCGCATTTCACCGCGTCTTTCTCAGTCATCACCAGCGGCAGCGAGGGTTGAAAGCATAAGTCTTTGGCGCGGTAGGCATAGTGATCGGGGAATGGGTGTGGCTCAGGGCCATAGCCAAGCCCCGCCAGCAACTCAAAGAATCGCGGCGGATGGCCAATGCCAGCAATGGCATGAATTGGGCCCTGAGTCGGTGGTGTTTGATCCGCTT
>JBDSQT010000076.1:0-4446 GCA_039929665.1 Paraperlucidibaca sp. | reverse complement strand
ACGAGCTCTTTGCCGGTGCCGGACTCGCCTAAAATCAGCACGGTAGTATTGAGCGGTGCTACACGGCTGATGCGCCTATGCATTTCCATGATGGCCGGGCAGTCGCCAATTATGCCACTATCGGGCTTACTTAGGGCTTGTTCAGCACGCAGCGCATGATTTTGCCGACGTAGACGCTGCTCGCGTAAAATACGATCGATGGTAATCAGCATGTCATCGTGATCAAACGGCTTGGCAATATAGTCAGCGGCCCCAGCTTTCACGGCATCGACGGCCGAGCGAATACTGGCAAAGCTGGTCATGATAAGCACTGGCGTATCACCCGCACGCTCTATTAATGCCGTGCCTGGCAAGCCCGGCAGGCGCAAATCAGAAATGATCAGGTCGTACAAGTCAGGGGAGGATTGCGCCAGCGCCTCGTCGACACTACCGGCCTCGGCAACCTCGTAGCCATTGCGCTGCAACAGGCGCTTTAGGCCACTACGAATTACCTGCTCATCATCAACGACTAAAATACTGCTCACGCGTTCATATCCTCGGTGCGTTTGGCGGCGGGAAGTGTGATTTGCACAATCACCCCGGTGCCCTGATCGTAATCACGCTTATCAATTAACTGAATGCGGCCTTCGTGTGCCTCAATAATGCCATGAACTAGAGCTAAACCAAGCCCTGTGCCCTCGCCGAGCGCCTTAGTGGTAACAAAAGGCTCAAATAGACGATCGCGTAACTCGCCATCGGGCAGGCCGTGGCCAAAGTCTTCAATTTCGATGCGCAATGAGGGCCCATGTTGGCGCGCTCGAATGAGGACATTGCCTGATTGCGTGCTGGCATCACGGGCATTGCCGAGCAAGTTAATAAACACTTGGCAGAGGCGCTGAGCATCGCCATAGGCCGCTAAGCTGCTATCGATATTTACCCTAAAGTCGACCAGACGGGCTTCAGGTGCGAGCTTCAGTAAGTGTAAGGACTCATTCACCACCGCCAGCAAGGGTACCGCGTCAAACTCGCCGCCAACATGATGCTCAGTACGCGCAAAGCCTACTAGCGATTGCACGATACGAGTGACACGTTTGGTTTGATCGAGAATATCTTGTGCGGTCGTATGCACCTCATGGTCTGGCGCATGTTCGGCTTTCAGATTTTGCGCCAAGCAGGCGATGCCGGTCACTGGATTGCCAATTTCATGCGCGACCCCGGCAGCTAAGCGGCCAACAGCGGCTAAGCGTTCACTATGGTGCAGTCGCGACTCGAGCTGCTGTAGCGCAGTGACTTCTTCCATCACCAACACCACGCTGCCATCGGCATCACCAATCATGGCGCGATGCAAATTGACCCAGCGCGTTTGACCATCGACGCTTAAGCGATGGCGTGATTCCTGTGCGCCAGGTTGACTGAGGAACTGTGTAAGCGTGTTATTCCACGGTGCCGGTAAGCTACTTAAGTGCGAGCCAATCACGTCGGCATCGGCACAGCCGGTGATGTCCATGATGGCATGATTCCAGCTCAGCACTTCTAAATCACCGGCCAGCGTACACACGCCTAAGGGCAGGTCATATAGCGTTTGACGATGAAAGCGGCGCAGGGTATCGAGCTCGGCGGCGAGGCCGGAGAGCTTGTCGCGATACTCCTCTAGGCGTGATTCGATGAAGTGAATATCTTCGCCAGGACTTTGCGGCACGATTTGTTGAGGTAAATGCTTGTCGAGTAAATCCATCGCCAAGCTTGGCCCTAACAGGCCGGATAAATTAGCGCCGAGTTGGTCGCGTAAGCGCCGCAGTGCATAGGGGCGACGCTCCTGGCCTTTCATATTGAGGTCATGGCATGCCATGCGAACTTCGCGCTCAGCGGTTAGTGGGCCAAGTGCGGGAGTGAGTGCGGTAACGAAAGCGTCCACTGAGTCGGCCGCTAAGCTCCAGCGCACAGGACTGCTGAGGTTATCGACTGAGCAGGCTTCAGCAATTTCGCGATCGGCGGCAGACTGCGGCTGCAGTAATGACACGACGACCAGCACAATACCATTACCCAGGGTGGCAATCAGACCCATGGCTTGCCAATGGTCTAGGCGCGAACTGGTGATAATGCCGAGCAGTTTGCCGCTATCGAAGTCAGCCAAAAAGAACGCTGGGATGGCGAGCATGCCTATCCAAATAGCCATGCCTAAGCTGAGGCCGGTAAGCATGCCGGCGCGTGTCGCCCGTGGCCAAAATAGCAGCGCTAAGACGCTGGGTGCGAGCTGTAGTGTGGCGACAAAAGCTAACATCGACATCTCGGTGCTGTCTGGACGCAGTCCGGGCAACCACGACAGCATAAACGCCGACAGTAAAATGCAGGCGATGAGTAGGCGCCGCTGGCGTTGAGTTTCTAAATACAGCGCATCGTCTTTGGGCCAGCCCCGCAGCGGTAAAATCACATGATTGAGTGCCATATTGGCGAGCGCCAAGGTGGTGACAATCAAGATGCCACTCGATGATGCCAGTGCGCCTAAAAACAGCAGCAGCACGAGGCTGGGCGAGCGCGACTCAATCGCCACCCCTACGCTATAAAACTCAGGTAAATCAGCCAGCCCAATAGCCTGTCCTGCCCATAAAATGATGGGTATGCCTAGGGCCATCAGCAGTAAGTAGAGCGGAAAGCCCCAGGTCGCGGTGAGCAAGTTGCGTGGCTCACGATTTTCCGTAAAGGCCATGTGATACATGCAGGGCATGACCACCGAGGCAAAGAAAAATACCAGCAAAAGACTATGCCAATAGCCTGCCTTTAAGGGCTGAAATAGGTTACGCAAGGCTTCAGGGTGATGGGACAGCCAGTCATTGACGCCAGTGCTGCCGCCAAGCACGCCAAAGTAGGCATACAGGCCAACGGCCGAGATGGCGATGAGTTTGATCACCGATTCCAGTGCGATCGCCACCACGAGGCCATCGTTTTCTTGATGGCGACTGGATTTTGCGCCGGCACCAAAGAGCGAGGTAAAGCCGATCAACATAAGGCAAAACACCATGCCCATGAGCTTGGTACTGGTGCCGCCGGTGAGTATGCGTGCGACCTCGCCGACGGTTTGCATTTGCGCGGTAAGCAGCGGCATGACACCAATGAGCATGGCGATGGTCGCGAGTGTGCCGGCGGCTTGGCTACGATAACGAAAGGCCAGCAAGTCCGGTAATGAGCTGAGCTGGTGGCTGCGCGCGAGGCGAAACAGAGGCTGCAAAAACACCGGAGCCAAGAGGAAGGCACCGGCTAGGCCGATATAGTAGGTGAGGAAGTTAAAGCCGCTTTCGCGAGCAAATTGCACGGCACCAAACAGTCCCCAGGTGCTGACAAAAACGCCCAGTGACAGTACAAATACGGCGGGATGTCGCACCCAGCGCCGCGGAATCCAGCCGTGCTCACTGGCATAGGCAGCCAAAAACAACAGCCCCAAATACGCGGTAGTTAGCGCAAAAAGCAGGCTCGGACTAAAGATCATTTAAATCGCGGCTCCGCGCTACCCAATAACCCAAGGCAATCAATAGCGCCCAAATGGTGTAGGGGCGATACCAAGCGCTACCGCCTTCGCTCCACCAATCAATAATCACCGGCGAGAGTAAATAAGTGCCGGCAACAAACAGTAAAATGAGGCGGTCAATGTACACGCGAGAGCTCCAAAACGCAGTGATTATGCGTTTTCGCACGGTATCAGCTTTAGCGCATGGGGCAAAGTCAGCTCTGCGTGATGTCGCCAATTGGTAAAGCATTTTCACGCCAGTGAGTCACCGCCCAATGCACTATCTCCGGCACTGGCGCGCCTTGAAGTGCCGCTGGCGGTTGTTGCGCAAGTAGCTGCAGTGCCAGAAAGAGATTGCCTGCTGCGTCATCGCTGTCGAGTGCGAGCGCATGGCTTTGCTTTGAGAGCTTTTGCCCGGCGTCATTGAGCAGTGTTGGAATGTGTAAGAACTCGGGTCGAGGCCAGCCTAAGCTATCGATGAGATGGCATTGGCGTGCGCTGTTATCAAGCAGGTCCGAGCCACGTACAACCTCACTGATGGCCATGTCATAGTCATCGACGACGGTGGCTAGTTGATAGGCCGGTAAGTCATCGCGCCGCCACAGTACGGCGTCACCACAGCTGTGCGTAAGCTGCTCGTGTAGTTCGCCGCGTAGACGGTCATGATAGCGCGTGCTGCCCGATGGGGCGCGTAGTCGCCATGCGGTATCGCCAGAGGCTGGTGTATGTTCGCCAAGGCGACAGGGCCCTAAGCAGTCGAGCGCGCCGGTTTCAGCGCGAGCAGCGCGTGAGCAATCGCTGGCATACACCAAGTCGCGCGCGATCAGCTCAGCTAAAACCGCTCGGTAACGCACAATGCGTTGCGACTGCCAGACGATATCGCCATCCCAGTGCAGGCCGTGCGCGCGTTGCAGGCGACCCCGACCTGGATCCGCAAGTCGCCACGGCGTATGCGACAGCGCTCT
>JBDSQT010000075.1:0-5822 GCA_039929665.1 Paraperlucidibaca sp. | reverse complement strand
GCACCATTGCCGTCAAACATTCAGCGCTAGCTTTTAAGACGCGATCACCTGTGGCGTGACCATGGCTGTCATTCACGCGTTTGAAATGGTCTAAGTCTAAAATCACACAGGCTAGTGGACTGCTATCGCGCGCGGCGCGGGCTGCCTTATCGGCTTTGCCCAGTATGTGTCGGCGGTTGGCTAGGCCTGTTAAGCCATCGCTGCGACTAAGCTCACGAATATGGTCTTCACGGGCGCGCCACCAGGTCAGCATTTGATCTGCCAAGAAGGTAATTATAATCAGGAAGGGTGCGGCGAAAAACAGTTCGCTGAGCATCCAGAAGCTCATGGTTTCGGTCGATGTTGGTGTGACCTTACTGGGCGCATAAGGGATATGCCCAACGGCGGCAGCGTAGTTCAGTGCCAGCAGTAGAAGTGTTGATGATAGTACCGCACACCAGACCGCCCAACGATCAAGCAAGATAAAGCCGAAGATGGGCGCGCCGAGTAGCACCACGCCGACTGGAAATGACAAGGTGCCGATGGAGTAGCTCATGAGCACCAGACTCAGCGAATAAAACTGCAGTGTGGCGTGTTGAAAGGGTAGGTATTTAGGGCGGCGATGGCGTAAAAATACGCCAGCTAAAAAGATCATTGAACCAATGGCGATGAGCAGTAACTCAATCTCCATAACTCGACGCACGACATCGACATGCACTAGCGCATCGCGATCGGGCCGATTGATGACAAACAGCGACCAGACTAAGTACTGCACATAGAGCGGGATGGCCATAGCCATCAGCACGAGGGCTTTGTCGACGGGGCTCCACTCTAGGCCAGCAGCGATGCGTTTACGCCAGACATTCAGTTGCTTCACGCATCACTCCACATCAGTAGTTCAAACGCTATCTCAGCACACCGGTGCGACCCATGGATAGCCCATTGGTCGCACCGGTGTGCTGCGGGCGTTTAGAAGCGGTAAGCCCCGGCTTGAATGTCAGCAACCATCTCGGCGGTCAGCGCGACATAGGCGTGTGTGCCTGGCAGTAAAACGTATAGGGGGTCATCGCCCGTTTTAGTCAGATCAAAGCCTTCGGTTTTTAAGCCAGATTTCTGGTACTTAAACGTGCCCGTAGTTTCCATGGCCAGTTTCACGCGCAAAAATACCGGTACGGCATAGGCCGGCAGCTCGGCCTTTACGTGCGCCAGCAAGGTCTCGAAGTTCACTTCATGGCCTTCGTGTGGGGTGATGGCGGCCATGCCAGCGCGACCATTGGTGTTCGCGATCTCCACGCCATAGACCACGGCTTCTGCCAAATTGACATGCGCCGTCATGATATTTTCGACCTCTGTGGTCGAGACGTTTTCACCTTTCCAGCGGAAGGTATCGCCGGTGCGATCAACAAACTGTGCATGGCGAAAGCCAATTTCGCGCATCAGATCGCCGGTGTTGAAGTACTTATCGCCTTTCTTGAAGACATCGGTGAGCAAGCAGCTGGCATTTTTGCCGCTGTCGGTATAGCCATCAAACGGTGTTTTGTCGGTGATTTCACCAATCAGCAGGCCGATGTCGCCGCGCTTCACTTTCACCATAAAACCTTTGCTATCACGTACAGGTGCCTCAGCTTCCTTGTCGTACTTCACCAAGGCGTAGGGCATCGGTGAAAAGCCCACGGTGTTGTCGAAATTGAAGATATTGGTGAAGCCGACATTGCCTTCCGAGGACGCATAAAGCTCGGCTACCTCATCAACGCCGAAGCGAGATTTGAATTCGCCCCAGATCGATGGGCGCAAGCCGTTACCGACCATTTTCGTGGCACGGTGTTGGCGGTCGGCGGCGCTGGCGGGCTTTTCCAATAAGTAACGGCAGAGCTCGCCGACATAGCCAAAGGCGCTGGCGTTGTAGCGTCGCACATCATCCCAAAACTCGCTCGCAGAGAATTTGCGGCGGATAGCTAAGCCGGCATTACCTGCCAACACTGAGCTCCAGCACACCACCATGGCGGTGGCGTGGTAGAACGGCAGCGTTGCGTAGAGCACGTCGTCGGCGTTGAGGTTAAAGGTGAAGCCAAAGCCGCCATAGGCCTTCATCCAGCGGCCATTGTTAAACACAGCAGCTTTCGGTAGACCCGTGGTGCCTGAGGTGTAGACATAAAACAGGCCATCGGGGCGAAAGTTTTGCTGCGTAGTCGGCGGGTTATAGTGTGGGCAGTCTTTTAGCTCTTTTGCCAAGCTGCGCCAGCCTGTTGGTGCGCGGCCAGGCTTTTTGAGTGTCGGAGCATCGGCGAGCCAGTAGCGCTGCTTACTATCGATGGATAAGTCTGCTTCGACATCGTTGACCGCTTGCACGCATTCGGCACCCACGATGATGGCTTTTGGCTCGACTAGGTTAATGCTGTGGGTCAGTACTTTGCCGGTTTGCGAGGTGTTGACCAATGCCGACACCACGCCAATTTTCGCCAAGCCCAGCACCGTCACCAATAGTTCTGGACGGTTTTCAATGAGCACCACCGCGACATCACCTTTTTTCAGGCCTTGAGTCAGAAAGTGGTGAGCAATACGGTTTGCCCATTGGTTGAATTGCGCATAGCTAAACTGTTGCTCTTGGTAGTACAGCGCGATGCCATTGGGATTTTCTCGTGTCGACTTCTCAAATGCCCACGCCAGACCGATCGGCGTACTGTTATCGGTGCTATTGGCCATCATCAGGCCTTTAATCATGCGCGGTGCTTTACGCAAAATGCCGGGTATTTTGCGCGCTACGTCGAGTGGGCTAATGACGTCGGCGTGGGGTATGGACATAGTGATTCTCAGAAAATGGTTGCAATCAGCTAAAACAAAGCCGCCTGAAGTGGCGGCTAAGTTAACGGTGAAGCATGGGCCTCGCAAGACTTTATGCGAATGCCCTAGCGTTTTTTGTTTGGCGTAGTGCCCATGACTTTACAAATAATGCCGAGCATGACTTCGTCAGCGCCGCCACCAATCGATGCCAGACGGCCATCGCGATAGGCTCGCGCAATTGGGTTTTCCCACGTGAAGCCCTGGCCACCCCAGTACTGCAAGCAGCTGTCGGTGACTTCGCGCGTCAGGCGTCCGGCTTTAAGTTTGGCCATTGAGGCGAGCATGGTGACGTTGTCGCCAGCGATGTGCTGCTCGCAAACCGAGTGCACGAGGCCGCGCAGAGCCTCCACTTCAGTCATCAGCTCAGCTAAGCGAAAATGTACAACCTGTTGGTCTAGCAACGGTTTGCCGTAAATCATCCGTGAGCGCGCGTAATCGATGGTGAGCTCGATACACTTAGTCATGCCGCCGAGGCCGGTGGCAGCACAAAAAATGCGTTCTTCTTGGAACTGCAGCATTTGCATCATAAAGCCCATGCCTTCGGCGCCAATCAAATGGCTTTGCGGCACGCGAACATCATCAAAGAAGACTTGCGCGGTATCGGAGCTGCGCTGGCCAAGTTTGTTGATGGGCTTGGAGAAGGAGATGCCCGGGGTTTTCGACGGCACAATGATCAGTGATTTATTGTTGTAGGGACCTTCGTCGCTAGTGTTGACGAGCAAGCAGAAGAAGTCGGCTTGCAAGCTGTTGGTGATCCACATTTTGCTGCCGTTGATGACGTAGTCGTCGCCATCTTTGACGGCTTTCGTTTTGATCGCGGCGACATCAGAGCCAGCGTGCACTTCACTGACTGCAATTGCGGCCACCATGTCGCCGGCAATGGCGTGACGCAGGAATTTGTCTTTCAGCTCATCGGAGCCAAAGCGCGCAATGGCCGGTGTGGCCATGTCGGTTTGCACGCCAATAGCCATGGGGATGCCGCCGCAGGCGATGCGCCCGAGCTCCTCAACCACCACCATATTGTAGGAATAGTCGAGGCCTGAGCCGCCAAATTCGACAGGCTTGTGCACACCGAGTAAACCTAAGTTGCCCATTTTCTTAAACAGCTCATGAGCGGGGAAGCGACCGGCTTCCTCCCAAGCGTCGACGTGTGGATTCACATCGTTTTCAACAAATTGGCGAGTAGTGCGGCGTAGTGCCTCGTGTTCTTCAGTAAAGCGCATGATGATGTCCTCAAACGTAAACAAGGGTAGGCTCGGCAGCCGGTGAGTGACGCTGGCGGTGAAGCGCGGTCGTCATAAATAAAATGCTGGCGAGCTGGCGACTGGTTAGTCACGCGTTAACATAATGCGCAACATGACGCTTTGCAAAACTTTTTGAGAGAGATGAGTAATAAGACATGCTGAATTTAGATTTTCCGGTGATTAGTCAGTTGCTGCAGCAGGCTGAGTTGCAAATGGGCAGCGTGAGTTTGGCCTTAGTGGCGGCCAGCGGCCTATTAATGACGGGTTTACTGACCGGTTTATGGAAGTACTTAGCAATAGCGACTAGCCCGCATGCGCGCGCACCACACTATGTCGATATAGCCCACAGAAGCTCGCTGATGTATTCCTATTCGGCACTTTTAGTGGCTTTTATGGCGGCTTTAAGCCCATTTTCGCCGACGATAACTTGGTGGGCGACGGCCGGGCCGCTATTTTTCTTTGCCAGTGCGGTGGTCACGTATTTGATCCATGGCTGGCTAAATGACACGCGCAACCAGCTGGCCAAGCCCTATGTGCTAGGCAAGCGTCATCTGTCTGGCGTGCTGATTCATGGCTTTATGGGCATGCTGGCGGTGGTTGAGATTGCGGGTGTTGCCGTGTTGGCAGTAGGCGTTTTTAAGACGCTGTGGCCTTTGCTATAAGGGCGCAGCGCCGACAATAAAAAGGCCTCGTTTGAGGCCTTTTTATATGCAGCAGAAAGGTGTTAGAGATATTTCGCCAACAAGCTGCGGCCATCGAGTTGAGCGTTCATCACCGTCATAAAAGTGTAAGCGCCCATCAGTTTGCGGCTTAAAAACATAAACTCTTTGGGCGGCACGCTGAAATGTCGACTGGCCGCTGAGCGTGCGGCTTGTGAGGTGGCGCGCTTGTGCAGCTTACTTTTCGCCCAGCAATAATGTCCTTGCACGTTGAGAATCTCAGCGGGCACATAGGCATTGTCAGCAAAGGGCTCAAAGGCCAGGAGTGCCAAGTCGATAAAGCCTTCGCGGACATTCGGCTGCAAGCTATCAAGGAAGCGAAAGCCGGTCATGGCCTCGTTCATGGCACCACGGTCACGATTGAAGCAGGCGCGGGTTAGGTTGCGTGCCAGTGCTAGCAGCTCATCGGGGAAGTCGCGTACCGCGCCAAAGTCGAGTAGCACAATCTGATCATGCTCGCCGTCATCGCTAAGCTTGACCAGATAGTTGCCAAAGTTTGGGTCAGTTTGCAGGCGGCCCCAGACAAAGACTTCGCGGCAACAGACTTCGAGTGCGGCGAGCGAAATAGCATCGCGGCGGGCTTGCGGCAGCGCCAGCACGGTGTCGCTATTGACGGGCACGCCGGTCTCAAAAGACATCACGATCAGCTTATCGCCACAATACTCAGGGTAGATTGTCGGCACGATAAAGCGCGGATCATCTGTTAAGTAGTCGCCAAAAAGCTGCGTGGTTTCGGCTTCGAGCGGGTAGTTGACCTCGCGATGCATCATCATCCGCACTTCGTCGAGCCAGTCTTCAAACTCGCGCGTTTGCGGCACGGCACGCGTCAGCTTGAGCATGCTAGTGACTAGGTTTAAGTCGCTATCGATGGCGTCGGCCACACCTGGATACTGAATCTTCAGCACCAGCTCAGCACCATCGCTGCGGCGTTTGGCACGATGCACCTGCGCCAGCGAGGCAGCAGCCAAGGGCTCAGGATCAATGATTAGCTCATCAAAGCGGCTGCCGAGTTGCTCGCGCACGATGGGCTCGAGAGTGG
>JBDSQT010000074.1:0-4062 GCA_039929665.1 Paraperlucidibaca sp. | reverse complement strand
ACCATGGGTGAGATAGCCGATGCGACTGGCTTGAATCGAAGCACCATTACAAAAGTAGCTAACGTGCATGATTACAATTGCACTAGTGAAGTAATTGATAAGCTTTGTATTTACTTTGACTGCGAGATATCTGATCTCATGGTTCATATCAAAGATGGCTCGAGCGAGTAGGGTGGCTCGAAGTGCTTGTGCCAAACGTATCAATTGGTCGATCAGGGGCAGTGCTAAAAGCTAGATTTAATTGTACTCTGGGAAAGTTGGGCACATAAGAGGCACAAAAAGGGCACAAATCGCAGGCAAAAAAAAGACGCTCATAAGAGCGTCTTTTTTTGTTGATAAATCAACTATATATGGTGGGTCGTGCGCGACTCGAACGCGCGACCAATTGGTTAAAAGCCAACTGCTCTACCAACTGAGCTAACGACCCACGTGCTTTACAGGACTTGTCCTATGTGAGCGAGGCGTAGTTTAGGGACTCACTCGCAGTAGGGCAATACCGTTTGAGTTCAACTGCTCAAGTTTTTACCAGTTTTTGTGATTTTTCTTGGCTAATAATGGCTCGCACCTCAGCTTCATGCCAGTTATGCGCTTTTCGTTGCCGTAAATGCGCAATACAGCGCTGTAGCGTAATGCTGATTTGCGATTGTGTACGGATCTGATCGATCTTCGGCCAAGTCGCGCGCTCGCCTTGCTGACGGAACCAAATCACCGACTCTTTCGTGGGGTTTTGCAGCATGTGTTTGTAATGCTCACGCGTGTAGCCATTAGGCGCGATGGTGGCATCGCCGTGATAGCTCTGCGAGATCATCGTGTAGACGTGGCTAAGCATTTGTCGCAACACTTCATTGCTCGAGTTGTCGTGGATGGTCTGCAGCGTGCCCATGCCTAACATGCGTGCCTGGGTTTTGATGATGCGCTGCGGCAATGAGCTGATCTTCGCCTTGCCCGAGCGGCGTTGCTCTGAGGCGAGTAATGGCACGATGTGCGGGTTGACCTGACTAGCGATGAAGTAATTGACGTTATATAGGCGCATCAGGCGGCGGCGTGGCATGTCACTGCGCATGGAGCCATCGACCCAACGCTCGAGCGGCATATAAGGCGCGTGAGAGCCATCAGCGGTTTTTGTGGTGAGCGTGACGGCTGGAAATAGCAGGGGCACGGCACAGGAGGCTAGTACGGCGCTCCACACCAACAGGTATGGCGAGGTCAGCTCATTCATCAGGCGCGATTTTTGGTTGGCGCCAACGGGTGAGATGCTGACATTGATGTGGCGGCCGGTTTTTTCGAAGGCCTCTTGGAAGCTCAGCTCGCCAACATTTTGGCGAATGAATGTTTCCAGCTGCTTTTGATTAGCAAAGCCTTTGCCGCGCAGGCCATCGCTGATCTTATTCCAGCTCCAGGCGTGCTTATAGAGTGCGTCGCCGTCGTAATACGACTCCATTTCGTCACGCGTGTGAGTGCCGAGCATGGAGGCGACTAGCGAGCCAGCGCTGGATCCAGAAATTACATTGGGCAATAGGCCGTGCTCATCTAGCGCTTTACAGACACCGATATGGAACATGCCAAGTGTGGCGCCGCCGGAAAGTTGCAGGGCGGGGCGCCCGAAGCTGCTTAAGATGTCTTCAAATAGCGCGAGCTTCTCATCGTTGCTGAGATGCTCGATGTCGGCATCGCAGAGATACTCCATGCTCGAGCAAACCTGATCGACAAAGTCTTCAATGAGGCGCTTGGTGCCCACATGCGTACGCGTAAAGAGCATGGGGTTGCCCATATTACCCAGGTCGTGATGCAGACCTTCACGCAGGGTACGGATAAGCATTTTGTGATTATGGCTGGCCTGCCACTGACGCAAGGTCAGTAAGCGTTCACGCAGCAACTCATGGTGATAGTGGCTCGAGGCTGTCTCAATTTTCCATAAATCGAAACCAATGAGAGCGTCTAGCTCTAGCGAAATCTCACGCCACTCGCCATAGCTGCTGGCTTGCTCGCGTGCGGCCTTTAAGCGACTGATTTTCGGGTTAATAGCCATAATCGAGTACAGTACCGATAAATATTAAGCGCCGATGCTACCATGCGTTGATGCCTTGTTCACCCGTTTAGCACAGGTAAAGCGGCATGCTACTGTGCGTGTTCTGTAACCTCGTGCAAGCCCCCGTTTTTGTTTGGAGACTATGTTGAATTCATCTGTGTCTGCCACCGCTATTAATGCTTCTATTAGCGTCACTGCTCTCGCTACGCTGCGCGCCCATGACGCATTTGAATGTCTACGCATGGTGGCATTGCCGCACTTGCAGGCCACCTTTGCCGAGTATCGCCACCGCGTGACCGGCGCCCGGCATTTACATTTGGCTGCCGATAACCCCGAAAATGTCTTTCTCGTGGCCTTTAAAACCATGCCAGAAGACTCCACGGGTGTGGCGCATATCCTTGAGCACACGGCGCTCTGTGGTTCGGAAAAATATCCGGTGCGCGACCCGTTCTTTTTGATGATTCGTCGCTCGTTGAACACCTTTATGAATGCCTTCACGGCCAGTGACTGGACCGCCTACCCATTTGCCAGTACCAATAAGCAGGACTTCGATAACTTGCTCAGCGTGTATTTAGATGCGGCGTTTTTCCCGCACTTAGACGCGTTGGACTTTGCCCAAGAGGGCATCCGCCGTGAGTTCGCCACTGATGCCGCCGATGCGCCACTGGTTTACAAAGGCGTGGTATTTAACGAAATGAAAGGCGCCATGAGTGCGGCGCATAGCGTGCTCTACGAGACGCTCAATCATTATCTATTTCCGACCACTACCTACCACAACAACTCCGGTGGCGATCCTGCGCATATTCCTGATTTAAGCCACGATGATCTGCTGGCCTTTCATCGCCGCCATTATCATCCCAGCAACGCGCTGTTCATGACCTTTGGCGATGAATCAGTGCTGAGCCTGCAGACGCGCTTTCAAGACCAAGCCTTAGGCCGTTTCACCGATGTCGCTGAGCCTGTGTTAGGCCGCGATGAGAAGCGCTATGTCGCTCCGTTGCGTGTGGATGTGGCGTATGCGCCAGAAAATGACGAAGGCCCACAAACCCACCATGTCATGGGTTGGTTATTGGGTTCGGCGAGCGATGCCAATGCGCGTTTTGAGGCGCATTTATTGAGCGGTGTGCTGCTGGAAAACTCTGCATCACCGCTGCGTGCGGCGCTAGAGACTAGCGAGCTTGGGCTGGCGCCATCGGGCCTTTGTGGAGTCGATGACAATAGCCGCGAGATGACCTTTTTATGCGGCATGGAAGGTTCGGAGCCAGAGCAGGCGAATGCCGTGGAAGCGTTGATTATCGAGACGCTGACGCAGGTCGCGCGTGATGGTGTCCCGCAGGCCGATGTCGAGGCAGTGCTGCATCAGTTCGAGTTAGGCCAGCGTGAGATTGGTGGCGATAGCTATCCGTATGGCTTGCAGCTTTTACTCAATGGCTTAAGCCCAGCTCTGCAAGAGGCTGATCCGCTGGCGGTATGGCATGTCGAGCCAGCCTTGGCGCGCTTGCGTGAGGCGATTACCGATCCGCGCTTTGTGCCGGAGTTAGTGCAAAAGCTATTGCTGGATAATCCGCATCGTGTGCGTCTGACCTTGCGCCCCGACGCCGAATTGTCGACACGTCGGGATGCCTTGGAGGCCAGCCAACTGGTTGCTGAGCGCGCGCGCTTGAGTGATGCCCAATGCGCTGAGATTCGCGTGCAAACCGAGGCCTTGAAGCAGCGCCAAAATGAGACGCCGAATATTGATGTGCTGCCGAAAGTCACGCTGGCCGATGTGCCTGCGCAGGCTAAAGCCTTGACAGGTGACAGTGCACCGGTGCGCTCGGCAGCGGCGAAAGATGTGCCATTGACCAGCTACGCGCAGGGCACTAATGGCCTGTTTTACGAGCAGGTGATCATTGAGCTGCCGCACTTCACGGCGCGCCAAACACAACTCTTGCCGCTCTATACCTCGGTGTTTGCTGAGCTCGGTGCGGGCAATCAAGACTATAAGCAACTTCAGCAGCGCCAGAGTGCCGTAACCGGTGGTTTGCGCATGA
>JBDSQT010000073.1:0-8764 GCA_039929665.1 Paraperlucidibaca sp. | reverse complement strand
TCGTGTCGCCGGTGAACAGCGTGCTGGTCACCGGCACGATCCAGTCGGTCAGCAAGTTTGCTGCTGCCGAGCCCGAGAAGGCGAGGCGGGTCCAGCACGCCGGCCTTCGCATGCACGTGAGGCTCGGGCTCGTCGTCGCGCTCGCATTCGTCGCCGCCGCGCCGCTCGTGTCGTGGGCGTTCTCCGACATGTCGAAGATGGCGCCGCTGATGCTCGCGGGCGTGATCATCGGCGGCAACGCGTTCTACGCCGTGTTCGTCGGTGCCGCGAATGGCCTGCACCAGTTCCACAAGCAGGCCGGCCTCGACATCACGTTCGCGACGCTTCGCACCGCCGGCCTCATCGGCATGGCGATGGCGGGCCTCGGCGTGATCGGTGTCGTCGGCGGCTGGGTCCTCGCGGTTGGCGCGATCCTGATGATCGCGACCGCGTGGGTCGGCATGCCGGGCAAGGAAGCCATCGGCGAGCCGCTGCCCGTGAAGCCGATGGTCCAGTTCTTCATCGGCGTCGCGATCTACCTCGCACTGTTCAACGCGCTGATGTTCGTCGACACCTGGCTCATCAAGTGGGTCACGACGGACTACTACTCCGAGCACGCCGCGCAGCTCGCGGCTGCCATCGATCAGGTCGTGCCGTGGGCAAAGGCGTCGGCCGGCTACCATTGCCGCACTCTGCAGTATCAACGCCGTTGTACTCTTCTTCTTCGCTAACGCGCAGACCGAAGATTACTTTGATCACACCCCAGACAATCAGGCTGGTGACAAACACCCAAGCGAAGATTGCGCCAATGCCGGTCAACTGAGCGACCAGAGTAGCATCAGGATTGCTCAAGCAAACCGCCAGCAGACCCCAAATACCGCAGACACCGTGCACCGACAACGCACCCACTGGATCGTCGATTTTCAGCTTATCGAAGCCTAATACGGCGAGCACTACCAGCACACCACCGACCGCACCAATCAGCGTCGCTAAGCCGGCGCTAGGTGTTGCAGGTTCTGCAGTGATGGCGACTAGGCCAGCCAAGGCACCGTTTAAGGCCATGGTTAAGTCAGCTTTACCAAACAGCATGCGTGCCAAGATCAATGCCGCAATCATGCCGCCAGCAGCCGCCATATTGGTGTTGACGAAAACGCCTGCTACTGTGTTCGCATCGCTAAAGGTCGACATTTTCAGCTGCGAGCCACCGTTGAAGCCGAACCAACCGAACCACAAGATCAAGGTGCCGATGGCAGCCAGCGGCATGTTGGCACCAGGGATCGGGGTGACTTGACCGTTGGGGCCATACTTGCCTTTACGAGCACCGAGTAGCAATACACCAGCCAGTGCAGCAGCAGCACCCGCCAAGTGAACAACACCGGAGCCTGCGAAGTCTAAGAAGCCCAGCGTGTTCAACCAACCACCACCCCATTTCCAGAAGCCTTGTACGGGGTAGATGAAACCGGTCATCACCACCGCGAAGGCTAAGAATGCCCAAAGCTTCATACGCTCAGCCACAGCACCCGAGACAATCGACATACAGGTGGCAACGAACACCACTTGGAAGAAGAAGTCCGCATTACGCGAGTAGTAAGGAGCGTCTTCACCGGTCATCGCATCAGCAGAATGTTCCGCGCCGATCATGAAGCCAAGTGACGGCAGCCAACCATCCGCCGCGCTGCTATACATGATGTGGTAACCGACCAACATGTACATCACACAGGCAATGGCATAGAGCACGACGTTTTTGGTGAGAATTTCAGTGGTGTTCTTGGCACGAACGAGGCCAGCTTCCAACATCGTGAAGCCAGCCGCCATCCACATCACTAAGGCGCCGCACATCAAAAAGTAAAACGTATCAAACGCGTATTTTAATTCAGTAAGTTCAGTCACGAGACTTCTCCTAGCCTAAACCTTAGATGGCATCCGCACCGGACTCGCCGGTACGAATGCGAATGACCTGTTCCAGCGCCGTGACGAAAATTTTGCCGTCACCGATTTTTCCAGTGTTGGCGGCCTTGGTAACGGCTTCGATGACTAGATCGACTTGCTCGTCGCCAATGGCGATATCGATTTTCACTTTCGGTAGGAAGTCCACGACGTATTCAGCGCCGCGATACAGTTCGGTATGACCTTTTTGACGGCCAAACCCTTTCACTTCAGTAACTGTGATGCCCTGCACCCCAATATCCGAGAGTGCTTCGCGAACATCATCGAGCTTGAAGGGCTTAATGACGGCAGTGACCAATTTCATGTTGGCGTACTCCATTCGGTGGAAATGACTGCCCCGAAGGGCAGCCAAACAAGGGGGTGTTTAGAAGGATTTGGACGCGGTGAAGACCATGCGGCCTTGCGCGCCTTCGCCATAGGCGGCTTCAGCAATCGAATCGGAACCGATATAGGCGGCTTCTAGACCAATGCCTTTGAGCTCAGTACTTAGGCCAACTTTGTAGTCGAAGTAGGCATCGCTGTTGCCACCGACTAAGAAGCCGCCAGCATCGTCAAACTTGTTCCAACCAACACTGACGCTACCGCTAAGGTTTTCCATCAGCTCGGTGCTGTAGCCGGTGTAGACATAGAGATATTTGCCGGTTTCGGCGAAGTAATCATTCGAATACGCAACACCAACTTTTGCGCCCGCATACGATACTGAGCCATAAACTTCGTTATAGCTGGTTGTTACCGCACCATCATCGGCGCCAGGGTAGTTGTAACGCATCACACCCACGTCATAGCCCACGCCGCCCGCAGTTTCACCTGCATAGCCAAGCAATGTATCGAGCTCTAAGCCTGATGATGAGTCAACGCCAGTGGCTTCTTTGCTGATGCTCGAGCCCCAAGCAGTGAAGTACATTCCCGAGTCGTGCGAAACGGTGAACGAGCCTTGCACTGCCATATTCTCAGCTGACTGAGAAATACCGCGGAAGAGGTAATCGCTAGTTAAGGCCACCGAACCCGAGGTGGTGATTTCAGCATGAGCCATTGCACCGGCAGTCATGAGCGAGGCAGCGATAACAGCGTGTGATAATTTGGACAGCTTCATGGTTAAACTCCATTCACTCTATTTAGGATGACTCGCGGTATTCGTTCCGCGATGTGCACAAGAGGCATTGCAGCAGCCGTGCCAACTTCCCAAAATTCCTTTGTTCAAGCCTAAAATTCGCGCTATAAGCCGCGCAATTACTGACTATCCAGCAAAATAATGTACCTATCCACACGCATGACCACTCAGCCATCATGTCGCACCAAAGAGGTGCGAGATCAAAATACGCACACCCAAACCGCTAGGAATGCACCTAAATAGCGCAAGCCGTGACTCTCGTCAGCGCACCCAGCCATGCAGTAAACTCCTGCACCTTAGGAGATCAACCGATGGCACATGAAACTTTAATTAATCGTCTCGGCCAGCAATTTGGCGAGCGCCTGCCGAGCAGCTTACAGACTGCTCGCAACGAGCTCGAAAGTACGCTCAAAGGCCTGCTGCGAGATGCTCTGTCGCGTATGGACCTGCTCACTCGTGATGAGTTTGATGTGCAGCAAACGCTGCTGGCACGTACGCGCAGCAAAGTGGATGCGCTCGAAGCACAGCTGCGCACTTTGGAAGCACAACTCACCGCTCTCGAAAAAAAATAACGCATTCACCCTAGCGAGGCGGCAATTGCTGAGCCATACCTTTATTAGCAAGGAATGGAGAGCTGCTGTGGCCTTAGCCAGTGTCGAAAGTCGCGCCAGCGTTGGCCTGCAATCGCCCGCGGTGCGCATTGAGGTGCATCTATCAGCCGGACTACCAGGCTTAGCAATGGTTGGTCTACCTGAAGCCGGCGTGCGCGAGAGTAAAGATCGTGTGCGCTCAGCCATCATCAATAGTGGCTTTGTCTTTCCTCAGCAGCGCATCACCATCAATCTCGCACCGGCTGAGTTACCCAAAGAAGGTGCGCGCTTCGATCTCGCCATTGCGCTGGGTATTTTGGCCGCCAGCCAGCAACTGCCTGAGTCTGCATTGGTTGGGCTATGCTGTGTTGGTGAGCTCGGGCTATCGGGCGCTTTGCAGCCGGTTCGCGGCGTACTGTCTGATAGCCTTGCAGCGTTTCATGCAAATCAGCGTTTATTAGTGCCACAAGCCAATGCACAAGAAGCCCGCCTGATCGAGGGTGCGCGTGTGGCATCAGCCCGTACCTTGGGCGCAGTCGTGGATTACTTGCGCGGCCAGCGCGATGCAGTGGAGCATGACTCACTACGCTTGGTGGTACCTGCCACATCGCAGTTTCGCCATAATTTAAGTCAGGTAAAGGGCCAGTTTGGTGCACGACGAGCCTTAGAGATCGCCGCTGCTGGTGGCCACTCGTTGCTGCTATGTGGGCCGCCAGGCTCTGGCAAGACACTGCTAGCTAGCTGCTTGCCGAGCATTTTGCCGCCCTTGAGTGGCGAGCGGCAGCTGCAAGTCACCGCACTACATTCATTGATTAATCATCCGCGCGCACTGTCTAGTGAGCCGCCATTTCGCGCACCCCACCACAGCGCCACGCGGCCGGCACTCATTGGTGGCGGATCCGGCATTCCGCGCCCCGGTGAGATCTCACTGGCCCATGCCGGCGTGCTATTTCTTGATGAGCTACCCGAATTTGACCGTCATGTGCTGGAGTCATTGCGCGAACCGCTGGAGTCTGGCGAAATCTGGATCGCTCGCTCAAAACATCAGCTCTGCTACCCAGCTCAATTTCAACTAATAGCGGCCATGAATCCGTGCCCCTGCGGGCACAAAGGCGCTAAGCCCGACACCTGTCGCTGCACACCGGAGCAAACCGCACGTTACTCAGGGCGCATCTCGGGACCATTACTCGATCGTTTGGACTTAAGCATTCGTGTCGATGCCGTGCCGCTGAGCTTACTTCAGGCCAATAACGCACCGAGTGAGTGCAGTGCCGCCGTGCGCGAGCGCGTACTTGCGGCACGGAGGCGGCAGACCGCACGCCAAGATGATCTGCTAAACGCCAACCTGCCTGCCGATGCGCTGCAGTCGCAGTTGGACTCAAAGGCCAATACGTTTTTGCACACGGTGGGGGAGCGTATGGCCTTGTCGGCGCGGGCCTATCACCGGGTATTGCGCGTGGCGCGCACCATCGCTGACTTAGCGGGCGCTGATGTGGTCAGTGCCGCAATGGTGGCTGAGGCGCTGACCTATCGCCAGCGCCCGACGTAAGCGGCGCGCTAGTGCCAGCGGAAAAACTCAGTCTCATCGTCCAAGTAACTGCGTGACAGCACCATTTTATGAATCTCGCTGGCACCATCGACTAAGCGTGCTTGGCGAGCGTAGCGATAGACCCATTCCACCAGTGTGTCTTTTGAATAGCCCTGCGCGCCTAATAGCTGGATAGCGGTATCGGCAGCCTTATGCAGGGTGTCGGCAACATGCACTTTTGCCATCGACACCTCTTTGCGAGCGAAGTCGCCCTGATCGAGCATCCACGCGGCATTCATGGTCAGCAGGCGGCCGATGTGAATATCCATGGCGGCCCCGCCGAGCATCCATTGCACGCCTTCGTGCTCGGCCAGTGTGATGCCGAAGCTCTGGCGTTGGCGGATATAGGCGCCAGCGATTTCCAAGCAGCGCTTGCTCAGGCCCAACCAGCGCATGCAATGCGTCAGGCGCGCTGGACCTAGGCGGATTTGCGTGACCTTCAGGCCATCACCAACTTCCAATAAACGCTGATCGTCAGGGATCATCAGGCCATCAAAGACTAGCTCGCAATGGCCACCGTGTTCCTCCGGACCCATGATGGCAATGCGTCGCTCGATACGCCAACCGGGTGAGTCAGCATCGAATAGAAATGCTGTTAAGCCTTTGCGGTCATCCGCGCTGGTGCGGGCAATTAAAATGAATGTCTGTGCACCTTCGGCTCCGGTGATGAACCATTTACGCCCGGTAATGCGCCATTGATCACCGATTTTTTCGGCCTTGGTGTAGGTCAAGGATGGATCGGAGCCACAGCCTTTCGGTTCGGTCATGGCAAATGCCGAGCGCACCGTGCCATCGATAATCGGCTGCAGCCAGCGCTGCTTCAAGGCCTCGGTTTTCAAGACCTTATTGAGCACCTGCATATTGCCGTCGTCGGGCGCCGCACAGTTAAACACCACAGGGCCAAAAGGCGAGCGCGCCGCCTCTTCGTAAATCACTGCCATGCCGACATGGTTTAAGCCACGGCCACCGCGTGACTCCGGCATTTGAAACGCCCAAAGGCCAGCGGTTTTGGCTTTCGCCCGTAAACCCGCCAGCACCGTCTCGTCGATGTTTTCATGCGCATCCATGAAGCCTTGCTGTGACTCCAGTGGCAACAGCTCACGAGCAACAAAGTCAGCTACCTGCTGACGCAAAACCTCTAGTTCTGGGCTAAGGGAAAAATCCATTAAAACGTCCCAACGTAAAAGTCGCGCTGAATATTGGCCAGCTGTGTTGGGTCATTGGCGTAGTCATCAAACTGCTCGACACCGATATGGCGTAGTGCGGTTTCGTCGAGCCAACACGCCTCATCGCCAAAACGCGCACGATCATTAAGTAGGGCAAAAGCGGCATCGGCCATGATGCTTGGCTTACGCGCCATCGCCATGCCAACCTCGCCAGCAGTCATGCCCACTGCCGCGGTGGCAATTATGGTTGCCGGCCATAAAGTGCGCACCTGTATGCCTCTACTTGCCGCCTCTTGCTGGAAGCCCAAGCTCAGCAAGGTCATGCCATATTTGGTGCTGGTGTAGGGCGCAAATGCACCCAGCCAACCTGGATCGAGATTGATGGGTGGGCACAGATTAAGCACCTGCCCCTTACGCTCAGCCAGATGCGGCAGGCATTCGCGCATGGTGATCATCGGCGCCCGTGTATTGAGCGCGTGCATCAAGTCGTAATGCCTAGTTTGCGTAGCCGCAATCGGTGTCAAACCCAAAAAGCCGGCATTGTTAATCAGTACATCAATGCCGCCAAAATGCTCGACTGTTTTTGCAATCGCTGCGACCAGCTGTGCTTCATCGCGAGCATCCACCACTAGCGCTAGCGCACGACCACCTGCCGCTTCAATTTCTTCAGCGACGCTATGCACGGTGCCCGGCAGACGCGCATGGGGCTGATCCGTCTTCGCCGCAATCACCACATTGGCGCCTTCACGGGCAAATCGCAGCGCAATTTCGCGGCCAATGCCACGACTGCCGCCGGTCATAAATAGCGTTTTTCCTTGCCATGCACTCATACAGCACTCCTCTTCTCGGGCGTTTCAAGTATTTGCCAGCGCACCGGCAGACCATCGGCGGGCGTCGGCAGCGACGTAAAGTTGATCGGCATACGATAGCTCGGAGCGACCGACCAGCGATAGCGCCGCAACACATGATAGAGAATGGTCTTCACCTCCATCTCGGCAAAATGCATCCCGATGCACTTATGCGCGCCGCCGCCAAACGGGACATATTGATAGGGGTGGCCTTTGTGCTCAGCCCGCTCTGGGCTAAAGCGCTCAGGATCAAAGTGCTCAGGCTGCTGCCAGTACTGTGGCAAATAGTGCGTCACCAACGGGCTGATAATCACATACGTATTCGCTGGAATATCCACGCCAGCAAACTGGCAGGCCTTGCGTGTGCGACGCGGCAATATATGCACAGGCGAAAGCAGTCGTAGCGACTCTAGAAACACCTGCTGCATTTGTGGCAATGCGGCCAGGTCGTCGTAACTCAGTGTGTCTTTCCCCAAGGCCTGCGCCTCTTCGCGTAAGCGCGTTTGCCATTCTGGATAGCGCGCCAAGTAATAACTCATCGCACTGAGCGCGATGGTGCTGGTGTCGTGCGCGGCCATCATCAGGAAAATCATGTGATTGACGATATCCTGATCTGCAAAGCCGCTGCCATTTTCGTCTTCGGCACTGAGTAAGTAACTGAATAAATCTGGCCCTAGATTGCCGCGCTTAGGGGCGATGCGCTGCTGAAAAAACTGCTCTAATTCTTTACGCGCTTGCAGGCCACGATGCCAACGCCCTCCGGGCATAGGGAAACGCACTAAGGCCGTGCCTGCGCGAACGCAGTCCACAAAGGCATGATTGATGCGATCGGCCTCGAGGCCTAATTGCTCGCCCATAAACACTTCAGTGGCGATGTCGAGTGTGAGATTCTTCAATGCCGGATACAGCCGAAAGCGCTCGCGCGGATGCCAACAGGCAATGCCCTTTAGCACCGCCTCATTCATCCCCTGCAAGTACGCTTCCATGGCCGGCCGCTTAAATGCTGCCTGCATGATGCCACGGTGCTGGCGATGCTCCTGACCATCGAGAAGCATGATGCCGCGCGTAAAAAACGGCCCAATAAACGGTGTCCAGCCTTCGCCGCTGGAAAACACATTGCCTTCGTTTTTCAAAACAAAGGCCAGCGCGTCGGGGCCACCGAGAGCCACTGAGTTTATGCCCAGCGCCTTGCCGCGTACTATCGGGCCATAGCGTTGATACATCTCAACACCGCTGGAAATAGGGCGAAATAAGAAGTCTAGAGTCTGCCCCAATATCGGCAGGCCTGGCGCTTCAGGGATACGCGCCAACATGGCTTTACGCTCGCGCTGCTCGGTTAGCCAACTCATGTCTGTGCTGCCGCAGCCGCGCTACGCTTGACTGCGACCTCAGCATCGACGACAGCCGCCGGCCGCTTACCCAAACTCTGCTGCATGGCAATTTTTTGCAGCCCTCGGCCACGGCGCTGCTGCGCGGCATGCCATGCCGGCCGTAAACGCTGGCCGGTGTAAAGCACGGTGCGTGGCAGCAAGGTC
>JBDSQT010000072.1:0-4805 GCA_039929665.1 Paraperlucidibaca sp. | reverse complement strand
TGGCCGACATTGCCGAAGTGCTGTGGCGGCAGTTCATGCGTTACAACCCGGCTAATCCGAACTGGATGAACCGCGACCGTTTCGTGCTCTCCAACGGCCATGGCTCGATGCTGCAATACGCGCTGCTGCATCTCACCGGCTTCGGTGTTTCCATCGATGATTTGAAAGCCTTTCGCCAGCTGCACAGCAAAACCCCGGGCCATCCTGAGCTCGGCTATACGCCCGGTGTTGAAACCACGACTGGCCCACTTGGCCAAGGCCTGGCAAACGCTGTGGGTATGGCACTTGCCGAGAAAACCTTAGCCGCGCAATTTAATCGCGATAATCTCGCGGTCGTTGATCACTTCACCTACTGCTTCTTGGGCGATGGCTGCCTGATGGAAGGCATTTCGCACGAAGTCTGTTCGCTGGCGGGCACGCTCGGCTTGGGCAAGCTGATCGCCTATTACGACGATAACGGCATCTCTATTGATGGTGAAGTCGAAGGCTGGTTCTCCGATGACACGCCGAAGCGCTTCGAGGCCTATGGCTGGCAAGTGATCGGCCCTATCGATGGCCATGACGCCGATGCCATTCGCGCCGCGACACAGGAAGCGCAAGCCGATGGCGCACGTCCCACGATGATCATCTGTAAGACGGTGATCGGTGCTGGTTCACCCAATAAGCAGGGTAAAGAAGACTGTCACGGTGCGCCGCTAGGCAAAGATGAAATTACCCTAACTCGCGCTGCCTTGGGCTGGGAGCATGAGCCTTTTGTTATCCCAAGCGAGATTTATGAGGCCTGGGATGCGCGTCCGAAAGGTGATGTTTTAGAGAAAAACTGGGATGGTCTGTGGTCGCAATACGCGCAAGCACACCCCAGTCTTGCTGCTGAGTTGCAGCGTCGATTGAGTGGTGAGTTGCCGGCTAATTTTGCCGCCACGGCCGAGGCATGGATCAATGGCTGTGCCGAAAAAGGCGACAGCATTGCCTCGCGTAAAGCTTCGCAAAACACGCTGAATACCTTTGGTCCTGTTTTGCCCGAGTTGCTCGGTGGTTCAGCCGATTTGGCGGGCTCTAATCTGACCATCTGGAAGGGCTGCCACGGCGTACAAGACCATGCCGACGGCAACTACGTTTATTATGGCGTGCGCGAATTCGGCATGAGCGCGATCATGAATGGCGTCGCGTTGCACGGTGGCTTTGTACCCTACGGCGCCACCTTTTTGATGTTCATGGAATACGCCCGCAATGCCTTGCGCATGGCAGCGTTGATGAAGCAGCGCGTCATTCATGTCTACACCCATGACTCCATTGGCCTAGGCGAAGATGGCCCAACCCATCAGCCGGTCGAGCAACTCGCCAGCCTGCGTCAAACGCCAAACTTGGCCTCATGGCGTCCGGCCGACACTGTCGAGTCGGCAGTGGCTTGGCGTGAAGCATTACTTCGCCACGACGGCCCGACGGCCTTGGTGTTTTCGCGCCAAAACCTCGTGCATCAAACCCGCACGCCAGCGCAAATCAATAACATCGCTCGCGGTGGCTATGTGCTGCGTGATGCGTCGCGCGTCGATGCCATCATCATCAGCTCCGGCTCCGAGATTGATCTTGCCATGCGAGCCGCCGAGACCTTGAGCGCCGAAGGCTTAGGCGTGCGCGTGGTGTCGATGCCGTCGCCGGATACTTTCCTGCGTCAAGATGCGGCCTACCGCGATAGCGTATTGCCACTGAGCGTGCGCAAGCGCGTGGCCGTGGAAGCCTCTATCAGCGACTACTGGCATCGCTTTGTCGGCCTCGATGGTGCAGTGATCGGCATGAGCACTTTCGGTGAGTCAGCACCTGCAGGCGATCTTTACACACACTTTGGCATCACCGCCGAGGCCGTGGCCGCGGCAGTGCGAGGCTTGGCCTAAGGCATGAATCAGCCCAAGTTGGTGCCGATGAGACTGCGTGTAGCCATCAATGGTTTTGGCCGTATTGGCCGCCATGTGCTGCGCGCGCTCATCGAGGCCGGCGAGCGTTATGACATCGACATTGTTGCGATTAATGACCTCGGCGATGCCCATGGGCTGCTGCATTTGCTGCGTTATGACACCACGCATGGCCGTCTCGCCGTTGCTGCCACAGTTGAGGATGGCGTGCTGCGAATTGGTCAGCAACGCATCCGTCTATTGGAAGAGGCGCATCCTGAAAAGCTGCCCTGGCGGCATTTAGCGATTGATGTGGTGCTTGAGTGCACTGGGCAATTTCGTGCGCAAGCGCAGGCCGCACGACACTTGAGTGCCGGGGCTGGGCGCGTGGTGATTGGTGCGGCGCCGTTTGATACCGCCGATGCGATCATCGTCTATGGCGTTAATGATGCCGACTTGCAGGCTGAACATCGGGTGATTTCTGCGGCCAGCTGCACCTCGCATGCGCTGTGCCCGATGCTGCAGGCCTTGCACGATTTTGCGGGCATTGAGTCGGCCTTGATGACCGAGATTCACGCCTTCACTTCCGATCAAGTGCTGCTCGATCATGTCCATCGCGACCTGCGCCGTGGCCGTGCCGGGGCACACAATATGATTCCGACGACTTCCAGCGCGCTGGGTGTGGCACGAAAAATTTTTCCTGACTTGGCTGAGCGAATCGGTGGGTATTCGCTGCGAGTGCCGACGCTGAATGTCGCCGCCATCGATCTGACCGTGCAGCTTACACGCGAGGTCAGCGTGGCCGAGTTGCACGAGGCGCTCACCGCCTACGCGCAGGGCCCAGGCGCGGGTTGGATGAGTATTAACGATGAGCCCTTGGTGTCGTCGGACTTCAACCATCGCGCCGAATCGCTGATTGTCGACCTCACGCAAACCGAAGTGGTCGGTCGCCAAGCCAAAGTATTTGCCTGGTATGACAATGAGTGGGGCTATGCTAACCGCCTGCTCGATCTCTGCCAGCGCATCGCTGCCTTGCCGCCTGCGCCGGACTACCCCGACGCCGCGGCGATGCTTATCGATGCCTAAACCGAATTTAGACTGACTGTAGGGGTGTTCCGATGTCCGTGATTGCTATGACCGAGTTGGACTTGACCGCCAAGCGCGTGCTCATCCGAGAAGACCTGAATGTGCCGATGAAGTCTGGCGTGATTCGTTCGGATGCGCGCCTACAAGCCGCCTTGCCGACCATTCAGCAGGCCCTCAAGCAAGGTGCTGCGGTGTTGGTGTGTTCACATTTGGGTCGTCCGAGCGAAGGCGAGTTCAGCGAGGAATTGTCGTTAGCGCCGGTCGCCGTGTGGCTCAGCGAAAAGCTTGGCCAGCACGTGCCGCTGCTGCGTGACTATTTAGATGGCGTAGATGTTGCGCCAGGCCAAGTTGTGTTGCTGGAAAACGTCCGCTTTAACATTGGTGAAAAGAAAAATGCCGACGCATTGGCGCAGCGCTATGCCGCGCTCTGCGATGTTTTTGTCATGGATGCCTTTGGCACTGCTCATCGCGCGGAAGGCTCAACCCACGGCGTGGCAAAGTTTGCGCCAATGTCCGCGGCTGGCCCGTTATTAGCGGCCGAGTTACACGCCTTAGGTCAAGCGCTCGACACCCCAGCACGACCAATGGCGGCTATTGTTGCAGGCTCCAAAGTTTCCACCAAGCTCGATGTGCTGACCACCTTGAGCAGCCTCTGTGACCAGCTCATCGTTGGCGGCGGCATTGCCAATACCTTCTTGGCCGCCGCTGGTTTTCCGGTTGGCAAGTCCTTGTGTGAGCATGAGTTGCTAGACACGGCGCGTGCCATTGCCGCGAAAGTTGATGTGCCGCTGCCTACCGATGTGGTGGTGGCTGAAGTCACCGGCCCCATCGAAGATTTTATGGCTTTTGTGCAAGCGGCCACGCCGGTAGTGAAAGCTGTCGCTGATGTGGGTCCCAATGACATGATTTTAGATGTCGGCCCCGACACCGCTAAGCGCTTTGCCGAGCTCCTGAAGGCCGCTAACACTATTTTGTGGAATGGCCCGGTCGGTGTGTTTGAGGTCGATGCCTTCGGTGAAGGGACGCGCGTATTGAGTCTGGCGGTGGCTGAAAGCAGTGCCTTTTCAATTGCCGGTGGTGGCGATACGCTGGCGGCCATTGATAAATATGGCGTGGCCGATCGCGTATCGTATATTTCTACCGGTGGCGGCGCATTTTTAGAGTTTGTCGAAGGTAAAGAGTTACCGGCCGTGGCTGCCTTAAAAGCCGCAGCGGCGAAATAGTTTAGGGTTTAACGCGGCGCACGCCGCACAGGAGAAATGATTATGGCGCTGATTAGCTTACGCCAATTGCTAGACCACGCCGCCGAGCATAGCTATGGTGTGCCGGCCTTTAACGTCAATAACTTAGAACAGATGCGCGCGATCATGGAAGCCGCTGATAAAACTGACTCACCCGTGATTGTGCAGGCTTCGGCTGGTGCGCGTAAATACGCTGGTGCGCCGTTTTTGCGCCACCTGATTTTGGCCGCTATCGAAGAGTTTCCGCATATTCCGGTGGTCATGCACCAGGATCACGGTACTAGCCCAGCCATTTGCCAGCGCTCCATCCAGCTCGGCTTTAGCTCGGTGATGATGGACGGCTCGCTCGGCGAAGATGGCAAAACACCGACTAGCTACGAATACAACGCTGGCGTGACCCGTCGCGTAGTGGAAATGGCACACGCCTGCGGCGTGTCGGTGGAAGGCGAAATCGGCTGTTTGGGTTCGCTGGAAACGGGTTTAGCTGGTGAAGAAGACGGTGTTGGCGCCGAAGGCATTCTCGATCATTCGCAGATGCTCACCGACCCTGAAGAGGCCGCGCGCTTCGTGCAAGACACCGGTGTCGATG
>JBDSQT010000071.1:0-6168 GCA_039929665.1 Paraperlucidibaca sp. | reverse complement strand
GCCGCGTGGCAGTGCCCGAGGGCATATTTTCTGCGCAAGCAATCACGCCGATGACATTGAGCTCGAGCTTGGCGAGCTTGATGGCTGCCATCACGCCCAATACTGAGGCGGCGCCACACATGTCGTATTTCATCTCATCCATGCCGCTACCGGGTTTGAGGCTGATGCCGCCCGTATCGAAAGTGATGCCTTTGCCGACCAGCACCACCGGCGCATCTTTGGCCTTGCCGCCGGAGTAGGTCATGGTCACTAGCTGCGCTTCGTGCGCGGAGCCTGCCGATACCGACAATAAGCAGTGCATGCCCATTTTGTGCAGCTCGGCATCACCCTTCACATCGACACTCATGCAGTCATCGTCGGCCAAGGCCAGCGCCATTTCGGCCAAATAGCCTGGGTAGGCAATATTTGGCGGTTGATTGCCCAAGTCGCGGGCAAAGTTTTGGCCGGTACCAATGCATTGACCCCACACCAAGGCGTCTTTGGCAGCTTTCAGCTCGGCTTTGTCGGCAATGGCGAGTGTTAGCTTCACTGTGCCAGGCACTTTTGCCGGCTTTTTGCTTTTGTAGACATCGAAGCGATAGCTTGCCGCTAGGGCAAAGCGCGCGTGGTCACTGATGCGCTCATTGAGGTCACGGCCTAGCACGGGCAGCTCGCAAAGAAATGAGGCGGGTTTGACGATTTTATTCGGCAGTGCCTTCATCGCGCTGGTGATGACTTTCTGCCATTGCTGCAGGGTGACTGACTCGGCATCGCCGGCACCAACGACCAACACTAAACTTGCTTTCACACCAGCTAAGCCATATAGCGTCTGGGTTTGGCCGGGTTTACCTTCAAAGCCGGCAGCATCGAGGGCGGCTTGCAGGGCGCCTGCGCTGGCGTCATTGAGCGCGCTCGCGGACGGGCTTAGGCGCGTGCCTTGAGTGGCAACAACAAGCGCCGTGTGAGCGGCCTCAGCAATACTATCGTGAGCAATAACGGCAACGGCCAAATCCATAGTGCACCTCGTGGGGGATAAATTCGGCCAGATCTGCAGACGGCAATCGCGCACAGAGGGCAGACACAGCCGAGTGGATGTCTGATAATCTGCGGCTAGTTTACTGGTCATCGGACCTTTTGCCAGCGCCATCTCGTGTGCCGGTGATTGTTTCCTTCTGTGATGACCCTCATTTAAAGGGTGCAGCTGTGATCATCCGGCGATACATAAATGCGCAAGTGCTAGGCACAACAGTGGCGGTGGCGGGTTTGCTGACCATCATCCTGATGAGCGGACGCATCATTCAATTTTTCGAGCGCGCGGCGACGGGCAGGTTGTCGGTTGACTTACTGGCGGCCGTGGTCTGGTATCGGCTACCGAGCTTTCTTGAGCTGATCTTGCCTTTGGGCTTGTTCATGGGGCTGTTGTTGGCGCTGGGCCGAATGTATCTCGATAATGAAATGACGGTGCTGGCGGCATCGGGCATAGGCCAGCGCCATTTGATGCGCTGGCTAAGTCCGGTTGTAGTGCTGATTATTATTGCCACCGCGAGCATGTCGCTGTGGCTTAGCTCGGCGGGCTATGCCGCCTCGGCTAGACTTTATGCTGAGCAGGCTCAACGCAGCACCTTTGATCTTATTCAGCCCGGCCGCTTTCAGCAGGTGGGCGATCGCATGTTGTATGCCGATGTCAGCGCCGATCGCTCGCATTTGCAAGATGTCATCATGCTCGAGTCGAAAAAAGATGAGCAGGGCGTTGAGCGCCAAGTCATCATTCAGGCTAAGTCTGGCCAGCGCGTTTATGACGAGATCTTAAAGGGTCAGGCCATTGAGCTCAGTGAGGGTTCGCGCTGGGATGTGCGACCCGGTGATGGTGCTTATCAGCGTATGCAGTTTGATCGCTACCGTCTGCGTTATCGTCAGGCCGATGTTCCGACAGAAAGCGCCGGCAGCCCGCGTGCCACGGCAACCTCCGTGCTCTGGCAGCAGCGTCAGGATGACCCCAGGGCGGCCGCTGAGATTGGCTGGCGTTGGTCGTTAATCGTACTGGTGCCGATCATCTCGTTGTTGGCGTTGCCACTGGCGAAAGTCAATCCGCGCCAAGGTCGTTACTTGAAACTGCTGCCCGCCGTGGTCTTGTATTTGAGCTATGTCGTGCTCTTGGTCGCCACGCGTAATGCTATTGAGAAGTCGCAAGTGGGTGCAGTCGCCTACCTCGGGGTGCATGGCTTTTATTTGATGTTGGCGCTGCTGCTATTTCGCTTAGGCCGCCCACGCCGCTTGGCGCACAAGGTGGCTGCTGCATGAAGCGCTTATCTCGACACGTCAGTCTGACTGTTTTACTGGCCATGCTCATGGTGCAGGCGATGTTGCTTGGCTTGGATTTGGTGTTCTCGTTTATTGGTGAGCTCGACAATGTCCGCGGCGGTTTTGGCGCCTGGCAGGCCTTTCAATACACGCTGTACATCTTGCCCAGTCACAGCTATGAAATCTTGCCGATGTCGGCGCTGATTGGCGCGCTGGTAGGCCTGGGCACGCTGGCATCAAACTCTGAATTGACCATTATGCGCGCGGCTGGTGTAAGTCTAGCGCGCATCGTCTGGTGGGTTGTGCGCGGGGCGTTGGTGGTGATCGTGTTAGGCATGGCTTTGGGCGAATACGTAGTGCCTATTACTGAGCAGCGCGGCGATGCCCTGAAAGCTCGTGCGCTGGGCCAGGATTATGAACCTGGGCGCATCAAAGGCTATTGGCAGCGCGAAGGCAATGAGCTGATTAATATTCGCGTGGTGACGCCCGAGGGCGAGCTATTGGGTGTCAGCCGCTACGCGTATGGTCCCGATGGCGAGCTTCAGCAGGCGGTGTTTGCCGCGCGCGGCGACTATCATGGCAGTCATTGGTTGCTGCACGAGGTGCAGGCCACGGACTACTTGCCGGACGCCAGTGCGCAGGTGAAAAGCTTGCCCAGTCTGGACTGGGTGATCGATTTAACGCCTGAGTTTTTGCGTGTTGCGGCGGCGCCTCCACAACAGCTTGGTCTGGCTGATTTGCATGCCTTCGCGCAGTATTTGAAGCGGCAATCACTTGATGCAGGTAGCTACGATTTGCAGTTTTGGAAGAAGCTCTTAAGCCCACTGGCCGTGTTTTCCATGATGCTGGTGGCCTGCTCGTTTATTTTTGGCCCCCTGCGCTCAGTGACCTTGGGCTTTCGCATCATTACGGGTGTGTTGGTAGGCCTGGGTTTTCGCTATGTGCAAGATGCCGCCGGCTTCGCCAGCTTGATCTACCACACGCCGCCGTTGTTATCGGTGATTATTCCTATTGTGCTGACCATGGCTCTTGGTGGCCTAGCACTGTATCGAGCGCGCTGATGAGCTTACGGTGGCGGCAATGGGCAGTGACTGACATCGGTACTCGTCGCTCACAAAACGAAGATGCCATTGTGCTGCGCGATGATGTGCAGCTTTGGGCCGTTATTGATGGTCTCGGCGGTCAAGATACCGGCACCGTGGCCAGTGCTGCGTTGGCGCATGCATTAGCCAATTTGCGTTTGGAGTCGCAGCTTGCCGATGCCTGCGACCAACTCGACGATGTGCTGCTCGCCGTCCATGAGCAAATTTATGCTTTCTCGCAGATCCAAGAGCCGCCGCGCTTAGTCGGTGCCACGGTGGGTGTGTTGCGTGCCAGTGCCACCTGGAGCTTATTTGTGTGGGTCGGCGATGTGCGCCTCTACCGTCTGCGCGATGGCCAGTTGACCTTGCTCAGCCAAGACCATCTCGATGACCAAGGCGATCTCACGCGGCTTATTGGCGCCGATGAGCCCTTGCCGGATGCATTGGTGTTGCGCGCTCAGGCCGGCGATCGTTACTTGCTCTGCAGCGATGGTTTGCATGCACAGCTGCTAGAGAAGCGCCTACAGCATTGGCTCGGGCGTGACCCCGTAGTGGCCTTGCGCGAATTAGTGGCTGAGGCCTTGGCGGCGGGCGGGCGCGATAATGTCAGCCTAGTATTGCTAGAGGTCAGTGATGGCGACAATTAATCTCGATGATGTGAACTTCGCCCTCCGTGAGCTGGTGCGTTTACAGCTGGCGGGTGAGTTGGCGACTGAGGATGCGTGGCGCGAACGCCAGCAGCTGCTTGGTGCCGTGGAGGCAAATTGGGCCGATGTGCCGGAGCAAGCGCTAGACGCGACAGCAGTTGCTGGGGCGACAGAGGTTGATGCTAGCGATGACCGCAACCGCGTCATCGACAAACTACCGATTGGCCAGCAGCTGTGGGCATTTGTCGCGCAACGGCTGTGGCCACGATTGCGCGAGCTTGGTTTGGTCTGGGCGCTACTGGGCTTGACCATTGCCACCTGTTTTTATGTGGCGTCGCTGTAGTAGCGCTGAGCTAGATCAGCGTATTCAGACAGATAGCCTAAGCCGCTAGGCGGCCTTATTTATCGCCAAATAGGCCAAGGAAACGATAGGGCTTGCGGGTCTTTGGGCGCACTGGCACGCGCACCACTTCGGTGTCGCTCATCACATCATGCAAACAGCGGCCATGGCTCAAACCCGTCAGCGGCAGCCAGCCCCAGACATAATTCACCACAAACCCGAGTAGTACGCTAAAGCCAAAGGCCTTGCCGTTGCCATCCTGCAGTACCCACGCCAGCGCGCCACAGACCACCGGCAACACACAGGCGGAGAGGAAGCGGCGCAGTGCATCGCGCCAGCGCGGGCGATGACCATCGCGGCGAATCAGCTCTAAATGCCAGGTTTGCATGCCCAAGGTTTGTCCGCTGCGGGTCCAGCAATAGCCATAAAAGCCAAAGATAATCAGCACGCTGGCCGGAAATTGCAGGCCGTAGCGGACCTGTGGCGAGAGCAGTTCGATCTCTTGTGCATGAGCCGACTGGCCGCTGGTAAAAATACCGACCAAGATCACGTTGAGTACGGCTAATAGGGCAATCAGCAGCAGGCCATCGTAGAGCAGACAAATTAAACGCACGCTGATGCCGGCGCGAGGATATTCCAAAGCACTAGGCGTAATGGATGCTGGCGTGGTGGGTTTTTTCTGACGGTGTTTGCGCTGAAAGGGCGCGGAGGTGCGACTCATGGGGGTGATCCTGTCGTGTGGCGCTGCTGGTGAGCTTAGCAGCTGACAATGATCAAAGCGTCGCGGGGCAAGGTCAAGTGGTGCCGAGGAAGGGAATCGAACCCTTACGATGTCTCCACCGGCGGATTTTGAGTCCGCTGCGTCTACCAGTTCCGCCACCTCGGCTTGAACTTGCTGCGTTGCGAGGCGCGATTATAGCGATGCAGCACGCAGCGTCAAGACAAGACTGTTATACTGCGGCTCCTTTTTTTATGATGCAGTTGGCATGAATCGCCACGACTTTTATTTTGACCTGCCCGATGCCTTGATTGCCCGCTATCCGCTAGCCGAGCGCAGCGCCTCGCGCCTCCTGTGTTTACGTGGTGGTGATGGCGCGGTGACGCATCGACAGTTTCGCGAGCTACCCACGCTTATCGCGCCCGGCGACTTATTAGTGTTTAACCAATCGCGGGTTATGCCGGCGCGGTTATTTGCGCAAAAATCCAGCGGCGGCCAGGTCGAGATACTCATTGAGCGCCTGCCAACGGCGACAACGGCATTGGCCCATCTGCGCGCCAGCAAGTCGCCCAAGCCCGGCGCTGAACTCACCTTAAGTGATGGTAGCTGCGTGCGCATGATGGCGCGCGAGGGTGATTTATTTGTCTTAGAGGCCGCTGAGCCATGGGCTGGCATCATGGCGCGTGTCGGCGAGATGCCCTTGCCGCCGTATTTTCAGCGCGAGGCCGAGGCCAGCGATAGCGAGCGCTACCAAACAGTGTACGCCCGTGACGAGGGTTCGGTGGCCGCACCCACGGCCGGTTTGCATTTCGATGATGCGGTGTTGGCGAGCCTAAATGCTCGCGGCATTGAGACCGCGTTTGTCACGTTGCACGTTGGCGCGGGTACCTTCCAGCCGGTGCGCAGCGATCAACTCGAAGATCACATCATGCATGCCGAATGGCTGACGGTGTCTGCTGAAGTGGTGGCTGCTATGCAGGCGGCACGCGCGCGTGGTGGTCGCGTGATCGCCGTCGGCACGACTAGCGTGCGCGCCTTGGAGTCGATGGCGTGGGCGAGTCGCGGCTTAGACCCTGAGCAATGGCGAGTAGGGCGGAATCA
>JBDSQT010000070.1:0-3870 GCA_039929665.1 Paraperlucidibaca sp. | reverse complement strand
CAAGCGTAGCTGGCTGAGTAGATTGATGAATATCAGCAGCGCAAAGACCAACAGCAAACTCATCGACCAGCTAGGCGCTGGTTGCATTAGCCACTCGCAGACCACCCCGGTGATCAGCAGCAGTGATATTAAGGCCCAGCGCAAATTGATGAGCATTTGCACATGACGACGCAGCATAGGCTCAGAATGCAAAAAAGCACCACGAGGGTGCTTTTTTGTCGACGACTTGACCGGCAATGTTTGCGTCAAGGCTGCCGAGTCATTCGACACTTAGCCAGCCAGATTGGCGTTAGCAAATTCCCAGTTGACCAGTTTGTCTAGGAAAGTGCTGATGTAATCTGGGCGACGGTTTTGGAAATCCAAATAGTAGGCATGTTCCCAAACATCGATAGTCAGCAGTGCTTTATGGCCATGAACTAATGGCGAATCAGCATTGCCGGTTTTAGTGACGGCTAATTTACCATCGCTACCAACAACCAACCACGCCCAGCCTGAGCCGAACTGTGTCGTTGCCGCGGCTTTGAAGGCTTCAGCGAATTTCTCATAGGAGCCGAAGTCAGCATCGATTTTCGCTGCAATAGCACCTGTGGGCTTGCCGCCGCCATTAGGCTTCATGCTGTGCCAGTAAAAGGTGTGATTCCAGACTTGAGCGCTGTTGTTGAAGATGCCGGCTTTGGCGGCATCATTGGCGCTGGCCTTCATGATGTCTTCTAAACTTTTATCAGCCAAATCAGTATCTTTGATCAGATTGTTCAAGTTAGTAACGTAGGCATTGTGATGCTTAGCGTGGTGAAAACTTAAGGTATGAGCAGTGATGTGTGGTTCCAGTGCGGCGCTGTCATAGGGCAGAGCGGGCAATTCAAAAGCCATGATCAAATCCTTGTATTGTGTGAATGAATCGTACTCGCCCATTATGCCCAGTCAGCGACGACGTGCAAGTTCACGCCGTCGACTGACCCTATCAACAGAGCAATTAATCGTCTAAATCAAAGTCGTAATCGCGCAATTTATGGCGCAGTCTGCGCTCATCGATTTTGTCGTCGAGCTGGCGACGCTTATCGAGCACGTTTTTTACCGAGTTGGTTTTTTCCGTTTCATCGTTGTCTTGATCATCCACTTCTTCAATAAATGCTTCTTCCATCACTAAGCCCTCCTAGAGGCCATGCGTCATCATGCTCGGCTGGCGAAAGCTCGTGCATGGGAATGCATAACTACGCCATCAAACGCGCTATTTACTCCAAGATTTTTCATCTGTAAAGAGATCTTCTGTACGCACACCCTTCGCAGGTGCGCGACGACTTCGCTATACTTGCCGGCTTGCTGAATTAGCACGAGCTATTCACCCCCTTTTTGATCTGAGATGTTGGCCTTATGCGTAGCCATTACTGCGGAAGTTTGAATCAGTCCTTTATCGACCAAACCGTGACTCTGTGCGGCTGGGTGCACCGTCGTCGCGACCATGGCGGCGTTATTTTCCTCGACCTGCGCGACCGCGAAGGCTTGGTGCAAGTCGTGATTGATCCGGACACCCCCGAGGCGTTTGCCACTGCCGATAAATCGCGCTCAGAATATGTGCTGAAAATCACCGGCCGCGTACGTCAGCGCTATGCCGGCACCGAAAATGCCAATATGCCCTCTGGGCAAATCGAAGTACTGGGCAAGTCCATTGAGATTTTGGCCCAATCCGAAACCCCACCCTTCCCGCTCAATGATGACTTCAGCAACGTCGGTGAAGAGGTTCGTCTAAAGTATCGCTTCCTCGATATGCGCCGCCCAGAAATGCTCGAGCGCATGCGTTTTCGCTCGAAAGTCACCACGCTGATTCGCAACTATTTAGATCGCCATGGCTTCTTGGATGTCGAAACACCCATCCTGACGCGTGCCACGCCTGAAGGCGCGCGCGACTATCTAGTGCCTTCACGCACCCAGCCCGGCAGCTTCTTTGCGCTGCCACAGTCACCACAGCTGTTTAAACAGCTGCTAATGGTCTCTGGCTTCGATCGCTATTATCAAATCGCCAAATGCTTCCGCGATGAAGATCTACGCGCCGATCGCCAACCTGAATTTACTCAGATCGACATCGAAACCTCGTTCATGAGCGACGAGCAAATCATGCAAATCGCCGAAGACATGGCTGTTGAGTTATTTGATCAACTACTCAATGTGAAATTCGACGCCTTCCCACGCATGACTTATGCCGAGGCCATGCGCCGCTTTGGTTCGGATAAACCCGACCTGCGCATTCCATTAGAATTAGTCGATGTTGCTGACCTGATGGACAAAGTCGAATTCAAAGTCTTTGCCGGCCCTGCCAAAGACCCTAAAGGTCGTATTGCTGCCCTGCGCGTACCCGGTGGTGCCGCCATGCCACGCAGCCAGATCGACGAATACACTAAGTTTGTCAGCATTTATGGCGCGCGCGGCTTGGCCTACATCAAAGTCAACGATGTCAGCAATGTCCATAATGGCGAAGGCAGCGGCCTGCAATCACCCATTGTGAAATTCCTGCCCAATGAAGCGCTAACAGCCATCATCGAACGCACGGGGGCAGTTAATGGCGATTTGATTTTCTTCGGCGCCGATAAAGCCCGTGTGGTCAATGACGCCCTCGGCGCACTGCGCGTGAAAGTCGGCCATGACCAGAAGCTACTGACCTGCGAATGGGCCCCGCTCTGGGTTGTCGACTTCCCCATGTTTGAGGAAATTGGCGATGGCCAGTGGACCTCGGTGCATCACCCCTTCACGTTGCCAAAATGCGATGTCGAGACCCTGAAAACCAATCCGGGCGCAGCCATTTCGGTAGCCTATGACATGGTGCTCAATGGCACAGAGCTCGGCGGCGGCTCACTGCGTATTTATAATCTCGCCATGCAAAAAGCGGTGTTCGACGCGCTAGGCATCAGCGAAGAGCAAGCCAACGAGAAGTTTGAGTTTCTGCTCGATGCGCTGAAATATGGTGCGCCACCGCATGGCGGCTTGGCATTTGGCCTTGATCGCTTAGTCATGCTGATGACCGGTGCAACGTCTATTCGTGATGTCATTGCCTTCCCGAAAACAAAAAGTGCTGAATGCTTGATGACGCACGCGCCAGCACCGGTTGAGGCCAAGCAATTACGCGAGCTGGGCATTCGCCTGCGTGAAGAGCCAAAAGTCGCCGCTGCTGCTAATGCGGCGGGCACCGACAGCTCAGGCGCATAAGGAGTCAGCCATGGCAGGTCATTCCAAATGGGCCAACATCAAGCATAAAAAAGCGCGTACCGATGCCTCACGCGGCAAGGTGTTCACTAAGTTTATTCGTGAAATCACCGTGGCCGCGCGTTTGGGCGGCCCCAGTGAAGCTGACAACCCGCGCTTGCGCGCCATCGTCTCAAAAGCGCTAGGCGCAAACATGACGCGTGACGTCATCAACCGCGCGATTACGCGTGGTGCCGGTGGCGATGACGACAAAAAGCTCGACGAACTGAGCTACGAAGGCTATGGCGTTGGTGGCGTGGCGGTATTGGTCGAGACCATGACCGACAATATCAATCGCACAGTCTCCGAAGTACGCCACGGCTTTACCCGAAATGGCGGCAACTTGGGCACTAACGGCTCAGTGGCGTATCTGTTTGTTAAGCGCGGCGAAATTGTCTTTGCCGCCAGCACCGATGAAGATCGCCTGCTGGAGATTGCCCTAGAGGCTGGCGCTGATGATGTCGAAAGTGATGAGGACGGCTTTACTGTCGTCACTACACCCGAAGCATTCGGGTCGGTGGTCGATGCCTTGGAAGCGGCTGGCCTGAAAGCTGAGCAAGCCGAAGTCACCATGCAGGCCAGCACCCAAGCCGACATTACTGAGCTTGAGCAAGCCGAGAAAATCCTCAAGATGAT
>JBDSQT010000069.1:0-8138 GCA_039929665.1 Paraperlucidibaca sp. | reverse complement strand
GTCGCCAAATACTTGAATTTCAACATGGCGGGCATTGAGCACAGCCTTTTCAATGAGCAGCTGACCATCGCCAAAGGCGTTGCTGGCCTCACTTCGCGCCGATTGAATTGCGGCTTTCAACTCCGATGCCTCGTGCACCAAACGCATACCGCGACCACCACCACCCGAGGCGGCTTTGACCATCACCGGCAGGCCAACGTTAATGGCCTCAGCGACGAGAAAATCGTCTTCTTGGCCTGCGCCTTGATAGCCCGGTACGCAAGGCACTTTCGCGGCAATCATGCGCTCCTTGGCGGCACTTTTATTGCCCATGGCCTCGATGGCATCGGGGTCTGGGCCAATAAACACCAGCCCCGCATCTTGCACGGCTTGCGCGAAATCGTGGCGCTCAGACAAAAAACCATAGCCGGGATGAATCGCGCCAGCGCCGGAAGCTTTTGCTGCTTCGATCAATTTCTCGATAGACAAATACGACTCGCCCACGGGGCCCGGGCCAATGCGCACTGCGCTATCAGCTTCCAGCACATGGCGCGCTTGCGCGTCAGCATCGCTATAGACGGCAACGGTTTTGTAGCCCTGACGGCGGCAGCCACGAATGATGCGTGCGGCAATCTCACCGCGGTTGGCGATTAGTACGGTATCAAAACGGCTCATGTCGCCATCTCCTGAGCAAGCGCTTGACTGATGCTGGCCTGCGCCAGCGCCATGTCATCGGCAGTAAAGGTGTGGGCCCAGTTCGCGGGGCGCTTTTGCAAAAAGGCACCGATGCCCTCGGGTGCTTCAGGGCTGCGGACGCAAGCGGCGAAATGCGCAGCGGCGTCATCGAGCACGGCATCGGGGTCGGTATGGCCGACACTGAGCAAAATCGCTTTGGTGCGGGCATTGGCGGCTGGTGCACAGCGCAGCACGTGATTCAGCGTGTCGGCGAGCAAGGTATTGAGCTCGGCTTCATCGGCAAATACTTCATGCACAAGACCGTAGCGCAGCGCCGCATCGCCATTGAATTGCGCGCTGGTTAAGCACAGGCGACGAGCCTGCGTTAGGCCCATGCGCTGCACTACAAACGGTGCGATTTGCGCCGGCGGTAAGCCACGCGAAGTCTCCGGCATGCCGAACTTAGTGGCCTGATGCGCGAGGGCAATATCCGATACACAGGCAAGGCCAAAGCCACCGCCCAAGACGCCACCTTCAAGCACCGTGATCAGCACTTGCGGAATGCATTCGGCAACGCGCAACATCTCGCCAAAGGCGCGATTCATGGTGATGACCGGATCTTTTTCGCCTGCCACCACGGGCTTTTGCGCATCGCCAAAAACGCCTTTCAAATCGGCACCTGCGCAGAAATGGCCGCCATGGCCGCGCATCAACACCACGCGCAGATCATCGCGGTTCTTTAGGTGCTCAAACAGCGCAATAAGCTCACCGAGCATCTCCACGGTTAGCGCATTACGCGCCTCAGGACGATTGAGCGTGACCCGCAAAATGCCAGCGCTTTTGTCATGGCTGAAGTGTAAAAATTGGCAAACAGGCAACATGTTTTTATCCTCTCAGCACTTAGAAACGCGCAACGCCGAAGCTATTGCTGCGCAGTTCGCGACGCTGTGCTTCGCGGCACACCGACAAGGTCAGCGCCAGCACACGGCGGCTGTCGCGCGGATCAATGATGCCGTCATCAAACAGCCGTGCCGAAGCGGCAAATGGGTGTGAGTCTTCGTCGAACTTATTGATGATCTGCATCTCCAACATGCTCAAGAGGCCCTCTTCTTGCTCACCAATTTCTTTGCCCTGCTTAATCCATTTTTCCCGCGTGATGATCGACATCACTTTCGCCGCTTGCTCACCGCCCATCACTGCGGTGCGCGAATTCGGCCATGCAAAAATGAAGTGCGGCCCGAAGCCGCGACCGCACATGCCGTAGTTACCGGCACCAAAACTGCCACCCATCACCAGCGTGATTTGCGGCACGGTGGCATTGGCCACGGCCTGAATCATTTTCGATCCATGCTTAACGATGCCGCCCTGCTCGGAGGTCGTACCGACCATAAAGCCGGTGGTGTTCATCAGGTAAATGATCGGTACATTGGCCTGGCAGCACAGCTGAATAAACTGGCCGGCCTTGGTCGCGCCAGCGGTAGTGATCGGGCCATTATTGGAAATAATACCGACGGCATGGCCATCGATAACCGCGCGACCACAGACAGTCTGCTTGTCATATTCGCTTTTGAATTCCAAAAACTCGGAGTCATCGACTAAGCGGGCAATGACCTCGCGGCAGTCAAAGGGCTTGCGATAATCGCTAGATACCACGCCGCAGAGCTCATCGATGGCGTAACGTGGCGCTCGCACGGGCAGACGCGGCACCTCGGGCTTATCCGCATTCCAATGCAGGTTGCGGACAATTTCCCGCGCCACACGAATGCCATCGGCGTCGCTTTCTGCCAAAAATTCCGCCGTGCCGGCTTGCTGGGTATGCATCTCGGCACCACCCAAGTCTTCGTCTATGGCCACCTCACCAGTCGCCGCTAAAAGCAATGGCGGGCCGGCCAAAAACACTTTGGCTTTTTTGCGGATCATCACCACATAGTCTGAGAGACCCGGCATATAGGCACCACCGGCCGTCGATGAGCCGTGCACCACGGTGGCCTGCGGAATGCCAGCCGCTGACAAGCGCGCTTGGTTAGCGAAGGTTTTACCGCCAGGAATAAACAGCTCAGCCTGATACATCAGATTGGCGCCGCCCGACTCAATCAGTGACACCACGGGCAGCTTTTGCTGCAGCGCAATCTCTTGCAGGCGCAGGGTTTTTTGCACGCCAAACGGCGTCATGGTGCCGCCTTTGATGGCGCTGTTAGACGCCACGATCAAGCACCGCACACCTTCAACATAACCGATGCCGGCAATGGTGTTACCACCAGCCAAGGAGCCATCTTTATCGTCGTGCATTTTATAGCCGCACAGTGTCGACAGCTCCATAAATGGCGAGCCCCGATCAAGCAGTAAATGCACGCGTTCGCGCGGCAGCATTTGCCCGCGCTTATGATACTTCTCACGCGCCCTTTGTTCGGTGGCGATCACCGAGCTTTCCACCGCACGCAGCGCATTAATGGCATCGAACATGCCTTCGCGATTGGCTTTAAACATCTCGTCTTGCGGGTTCATTCGCGATTCTAAAATAGTCATCAGTAGTCTCTTTTAATACGGGCCACGGCGTGAGTTGGGGCCACTGGCCTCAGCCACACACCGGCTCATTCACCGCGGGCAGCTGTGCTGCCACTGAGGCCGGCACTGCAATGTCATAGTCGAGAAGCATTTGCGCGAAACACTTGCCTTGCGGGTCGGTGCGTAAAGAAGCAATGCCGCCACCGCCGAGTGCGTACCTAAGCAGAAAGTTCATGCTATTGCTCGCTGGCAGATCCCATCGCGACACGGTGCTATAGGCCGCGAAGACATGCGTGAAATACGCACTGACAGATGCCTCTGTCAGTGCTGTGCGCAGATACTTTACATACTCCGGCTTACGCGCCATCACACCGATATTGCCGTGGTCGCCTTTGTCGCCACTGCGGGCTACGGCCAAACGAATCAATGGCACTTTTACGGCATCGTCTGTGACTACCCACGACTCACCAGCGGCTTGCGCAGTCAGCTGACTAGCCTCGTAAGGCTGACCTTCGTTGACCACCACCGCCGTGCGCGCGCCTTCAAAGTCGACCGTAATCGCGACGTCGCGCTTTGGCACTTTGCATGACCACAGCTGCACTACCGGCTGCACGCTAGGGCGGCCACCGAAATAACCGGTGAGGCCAGGAGCCATGCCCGTCGCGGCTTGTGCCAGCTCTTTCGAGAACAAGACCAGCGCGGCTTTTTCTTTATGCTTGGCGGCGATTTTCACGATGACTTCGCGAGTGGCCAATGCACCTGCGCGGGCATTGGCGCCATACATACTTTCTGCGCCCAGCAGCTCGACCGACGTCTCGCTAAACGGGCCCCAGCCTTTGCTGGCAAACAAGGCTTCGCATTTTTTAATCAGTGCTGTCGCCACGCGCTGAGCTTTTGCTGGCGCTTCGCGACCACCCATCAAGAAGGTCGAGGTGATGCGATTACCGCGTGGCGTGGTGCCGGAGACTTTGTAGGTATCGGGCGGTGCGTAGCCACTAGCGCCATCGACCAAGACCGAGTCAGGCCCCACTTGGCTAATGCGCGCCGTGGTGAAATCGCAACGCACATCGGGCAGTAAATACGCCCGCGGGTCGCCAATTTCATAGAGCATCTGCTCGCCCACCGTGCCGATGGTCACGGCACCGCCCGTGCCCTCAGGCTTACCAACCAGAAATGAGCCATCTTCGCGCACGTCAACAAAGGGGAAGCCCATGTTTTCGTAGCCGTCTGAGACGGTTTCCCAGTCGGTAAAATTGCCGCCGGTGCACTGCGCGCCACACTCAATGATGTGACCGGCCAGCGAGCCTTGCGACAACTTATCGTAATCCTCTGCGCTCCAGCCAAATTCGTACATCATCGGGCCGAGCGTAACGGCACTGTCGACACCACGGCCGGTGATGACCACATCGGCGCCTTGGCGTAAGGCTTCGGCAACGGCTGGTGCGCCGAGGTAGGCGTTCATGCTTACCAGCATGCTGGGAAATGCCGAGCCTGTTTCCATTTCCGTAATGCCGGCTGCGCGAAACTCGCCTTGGCGCGCGGTCAGGTCGTCGCCTTCCACCACGGCAATACGCAACTCCACACCAGCGGCAGTCGCCGCCGCCACCAAGGCATCGCGGCAAGCGCCAACGTTCATGCCACCGGCATTGCTAATAACTTTCATGCCCTGCGCTTTTACCTGCGTGAGCAATGGCGTCATGACATCAACAAAGTCACGCGCATAGCCCTGTGCCGGGTCTTTCATGCGCTGCACCGCCAAAATCGACATGGTGACTTCGGCCAAATAGTCGAACACCAAATAGTCCAGCTTACCTTTACTCACTAGCTGCTCAGCGGCCGTGGATGTGTCGCCCCAAAACGCCGAAGCGCAACCGATACGAATGGATTTCATAGCAATCTCCGAGTGCAATTAAAGGGTTTCAGCAAAGAGTTCGCGGCCAATCAGCATGCGGCGAATCTCCGATGTACCAGCGCCAATCTCAAACAGCTTGGCATCGCGCCAGAAGCGGCCGCAGGGGTTTTCATTCATATAGCCATTGCCACCGAGGCATTGGATAGCTTGGCCGGCCATCCACGTGGCTTGCTCCGCAGTGTAGAGAATCACGCCAGCAGCATCTTTACGCGTGGTCTCACCCCGGTCGCAGGCTTTGGCGACGTTGTAGAGGTAAGCCTTGCTGGTGCTCAGCGCGACATACATATCGGCGAGCTTGCCCTGCATGAGTTGGAATTCGCCAATGGCTTGGCCAAACTGCTTGCGCTCATGGATATACGGCAAGACCACATCGAGACACGCTTGCATGATGCCGACAGGCCCGCCTGACAACACCACTCGCTCAAAATCCAGGCCCGACATCAATACATTGACGCCACGCCCCACACTGCCAAGCACGTTTTCCACCGGTACGCGGCAGTCTTGAAACACCAGCTCGCAGGTGTTGGAGCCACGCATGCCGAGCTTGTCGAGCTTTTGCGCGGTGCTAAAACCGGGCATACCTTTCTCGATAATGAACGCGGTGATGCCGCGGGAACCGGCACTGACATCGGTTTTTGCATAGACCACCAAAACATCGGCATCAGGGCCATTGGTGATCCACATTTTATTGCCATTGAGCAGGTAATGATCGCCGTGCAAATCGGCGCGCAGCTTCATGCTGACGACATCGGAGCCGGCATTGGGCTCAGACATCGCCAAGGCACCCACGTATTCACCGGTGATGAGTTTCGGCAAGTACTTTTGCTGTTGCTCAGGCGAGCCATTTTTAGTGATTTGGTTCACACAGAGGTTGGAATGCGCACCATAAGACAGGCCTATTGAGGCTGACGCGCGGCTAATCTCTTCGACCACCACGGTATGCGCTAAATAGCCCAAGCCCGCGCCGCCAAACGCCTCTGGTGCGGTGATGCCGAGCAAGCCCATGTCGCCAAGCTTGCGCCACAGCGGCAGCGGAAATTCATTGTCGCGATCAACGGCATCGGCAATTGGGCGAATTTCGGCGTCGACAAACTGCCGCACGGCGTCGCGTAGGGCATCGATAGTGTCGCCGAGATCATGATTTAACGAAGGGAAATACATAGCACACCTTTTAGCAGGCTGAGTTTGATGCTTGCGAGTGTGGCGAGCTTAGTGCCCAGGAGCAATGATAAAAGCGGCAAGAAAATTGATAAATTAGGACATAAAAGCGCAAGGAATACCGCTATAGTGGCGCTTAATCGCTTTTGTAGTTTGTAAATTGGGACACAACCGCGACTAGCAATATAACCATGCATTGGCCCAGATGAGGTTGCCATGAACCCCCTGCATCAGACCGTATCCGGCCATGTTGTGCCGGCTATGCTGCAATGTGCGATTAATGCTGGCATCGATCCTGCGTTGTTATTGCAGGAGGCCGGCATCTCCGCGCATTGGCAAAATGACAGCAGTGGCCGCCTATTGCCGCTGCAATTTGCCAATCTCATGCGTGCGTTGTGGCGCGGCACCAACGACGAATTTATGGGCTTTACCGCGCAGCCCAGCCGCGTTGGTACTTTCCCTTTGATGATGCACAGCGTGTTGAGCGCTGACACGCTGGGTCAAGCGCTCAGCCATGGCACCTATTTTTATCGCGTACTCACCGATGCTATGGCGCTCACGCTCAGCGAGCACGATGGCGTGGCCGAGCTTGAACTACGCCTGCTCGAGCCCGAGCGCGACGCTGGCCATGTGCTCACCGAAACGATTTTACTGTGCTGGTATCGTCTCGCCTGCTGGCTGATTAACCGCCGCATCCTGCTCACCGATACGCACTTTAGCTACCCGCCGCCAGCGCATGAGGCCGAGTATCATCAGCTCTATCCCTGTCCGCATCATTTCAATCAAGAGCGCACGGCACTGCACTTCGATGCGCGCGTACTGGCGCTGCCGATCACACGTAGCCGCGACGAACTGAAGTCACTGATTCGCGAACTGCCGCTGGGATTTTTTATTAAGCCGGTGTTTCAAGGCAGCTTGAGCCATCGCGTGCGCAGCCGCCTTTTGCAAAGCGGCATGGCCGCGCTGCCCAGCCTAGATGTCGTGGCCAATGAGCTGTTTATGACGGGCCGCACGCTGCGGCGACAGCTCTTGGTTGAAGGCACGCGCTATCAAGAAATTAAAGATGAGCTGCGCCGCGAACATGCCATGGCGCTGTTGCGCGAGCCACACACCAGCATCAATGCAGTGGCGCGCGATGTGGGCTTTCGCGAAGCAGCGGTGTTTATTAAGGCCTTCAAGCACTGGACCGGCATGACGCCCGGCGAGTACCGGGCGCATTGGCAGGCTCAACGGCAGCTCGCTCGTGGCGCGAGCTAGTGACTATTTTGTGCTTTCGACAAACTCCGCAATCGCAGCAATCGCGGCATTCGCCTCAGGCAGCATATCAGCGAGTAATTGGAAGTCATGCCACATGCCATCCCAAATGGTCAGCTTCAATGGCCAGCCACTGGCATCGGCGCGCACTTTCAGGCGCTCAGCATCACTCAGTAAAATCTCTTCCGTGCCAACCTGCACAAGCGTCGGCGGTAAGCCGGTATGGTCGGCAAACAGCGGCGAGGCACCCGCATCGTGGGCGGGCGTAGACGCCAAATACAGCGGTGTTTTGGCGTAAATCCACGGTAAGCTCAGCATCGGATCACTATCTGCTTTCGCCTGCAGTGACTCGCCCTGTAGCGTCAAATCGACCCACGGAGAGATCAATGCCATCCGCGCCGGCAGCGGCTCACCTCGATCGCGCAGACGCAAGGCCAAGGCCAAGGCCATGCCGCCACCTGCAGAGTCTCCCATTAGCGTGATGTGCTTAGGCGATACGCCTTTTTTCAGCAGCGCCAGATAGCTCTGATGCACATCATCCAATCCCGCAGGATAAGGATCTTCAGGTGCCAAACGATAGATCGGCACATAGGCCGTGGCATTGAGCGCCAAGCACAGACGGCTAGTCAGCGGGCGATGCGTGCGCGGCGAACAC
>JBDSQT010000068.1:0-15912 GCA_039929665.1 Paraperlucidibaca sp. | reverse complement strand
TGCCTAACTTGCTACCACCAGTGCTTACGTCCGAGCAGGCTGGTGCTTATCGCGAGCGTATCTTAGCTGCCAGACCTGTCGGCAGTCAGTTTCAGCCGCTAATGGTGCTCTACCTCACCGAAGGCACCACGGTGGATGATATTCGCCGCGCCAAGGCCTGCGACTTTGTTCATGCCGTGAAGCTCTACCCAGCCGGTGCCACCACCAACTCGCAATCGGGCGTGACCGACTTAAGCAAGGTCGATGCAGTGCTCGCCGAGATGGCCAGCTGCGGCATGCCTTTGCTCATTCATGGCGAAGTCACTCATAGCGAAATTGATATTTTTGCCCGCGAAAAGGTCTTTATCGACACCATACTGATTCCGCTGGTGGCCAAGCACCCTACCCTGCGCATAGTGCTCGAGCACATCACCACCGCCGATGCAGTCGAGTTTGTGCGCAATGCCCCCGCGCATATCGGCGCGACCATCACCGCACATCACTTACTGTTTAATCGCAATCACATGCTCGCTGGCGGCATACGCCCACACTTTTATTGCCTACCGATTCTCAAGCATAGTCGTCATCAGGCCGCACTTATTGAGGCCGCCACCAGCGCTAACCCGAAATTCTTTTTAGGCACTGATAGCGCACCACACAGCCAAGGCGCAAAAGAGTCATCTTGTGGCTGCGCCGGCTCATACACCGCACATGCCGCCATTGAGCTCTATGCCGAAGTCTTCGAAGCCGCCAATGCGCTCGATAAGCTCGAGGGCTTTGCCAGCCATTTTGGCGCCGATTTTTATGGCCTACCGCGCCACCAAGACACCATTACATTGCTGCGTAAACCGTGGATGGTGCCCGCAAGCTACCCTTATGCTGGCCTGCAGGTGATTCCAGTGCGTGCGGGTGAACAGGTGGCATGGCAGGTCGAGGCATGATCGCCGCCAAGGATAGATTTCGCGGCTTTTTGCCGGTGGTGGTGGATGTCGAAACTGCTGGATTTGATGCCGGCACGCACGCCCTGCTAGAAGTCGCGGCAGTGATTGTTTTGCCCGATGAGCACGGTCAGTGGCGGCCAGTCGCGCGCCATCATGCGCATCTGAAGCCGGAGCCCGGCCTCGAGCTAGACCCTGCCGCACTCAAGTTCAATGGCATCAATCCGCATCACCCGCTGCGTTTAGCAGTCAGCGAGGCCGATGGCTTACGCGATATTTTCGCCGCCCTGAAAGCCGCGCAAAAAGACGCGGGCTGCAAACGCTGCATTTTGGTCGGTCACAATGCCGGCTTTGACCTAGCTCACATCAATGCCGCCAGCGAGCGTCAAAACCTGAAAAATCAGAATCCGTTTCATCCGTTCTCCGTGTTTGACACAGTCTCGCTGGCCGGTCTGGCATATGGCCAAACCGTGTTAGCGCGTGCCTGTGTCGCGGCTGGCATCGACTTTGATCAGAATGAAGCGCACTCGGCGCTCTACGATGCGCAAGTCACTGCCGAGCTGTTTTGCGGGATTGTAAATCGCTGGCAATCAGCGTTTTCTTTACCGGAAATGCCCGAGGCTTAATGCGCACCTTCTGGTGTTGGCAGTAGGCGCGATAGAAACGTCGCGCCAAACCACATGCCGACGATGCTCGCGAGCAAACCCGCCAGCTGCGGCGGCCAAATACTCTCAGCCGCCCATACTTCGCAACCAAGCCACACGGCGATGCCCGCCGCCATCGCCGTTAAGGCACCGGCGCGATTGGCTTTCGACCAATAAATACCCGCTGTCAGCGGCACAAACACCGCCACCAAAGTGACCTTGTAAGCGTCTTCAACCATCTCAAAAATACTGGCGTCGGACTGCATGGCATACCAGCTGATAAATGCACCAAAGCCCAGCACGACTAAGCGCAACATCCACAAAAATTGCTTGTCGGTCTGCTCCGGCAGTAAAGGCTTCAGCAGGTTTTCAGTAAATACCGTGGATGGCGCCAGCAAGGTGCCTGAAGCTGTCGACATGATGGCCGATAGCAGTGCGCCGAAAAACAGCACCTGCATGATCAAGGGTAAATCGGTCTGAATGAATGTTGGCAAGACCTGCTGTGGGTCATCCAGCATTACGCGCTCAACCATGGTCGGATCGATGACCACGGCGGCATAGGTCAGAAACAACGGCACCATGCAAAAGAATAAATAACCAACGCCGCCCAGGATCGAGCCCGCCACCGCGATGTGCTCATTTTTTGCCGTGTTCATGCGCTGAAACACATCCTGCTGCGGGATCGAGCCTAAGGCCAAGGTCACGAAAGCGCCTATCCACGCCAGCATCGATGCCGGAGTCATCTCTGGCCAGAAGTTATCGAGCTTGCCCGCGGCTCTCGCATGATCAACGACGACCATCACACCACCGGCATTGCCAGCAACCACATAGGCGATGATTAACAGCGCGATAATGATGATGATCATCTGCACAAAGCTAGTCACTGCCACCGACCACATGCCACCAAACATGGTGTAGAAAATCACGATGGCCGAGCCAATTAAAATGCCCTCATCGTGACTAATACTGCCGCCGCTTAAGCTGCTAAAAATCACCCCGAGCGCAATCATTTGCGCCGATACCCAGCCCAAGTAAGACAGCATGATGGCCACTGAAGTGATGACTTCGGCCTCGCGACCGTAACGCTCGCGGAAAAAATCACCAATCGTTAGCAAGTTACGGCGATACAACGCCCGGGCGAAAAACATACCGGCGAAAATCAAACAAAACGCCGCACCAAACGGGTCGGCGATAACGCCGCCTAGGCCTTCCTGAAGAAAGGTTGATGGTGCGCCAAGTACTGACTCTGAGCCAAACCACGTGGCAAACATGGTCGCCGTGACCACACTGAGCGGCAGACTGCGGCCAGCTGAAATAAAGTCACGCGAGCTTTTTACCCGCAAGGTGGCCAGTAAGCCAATGGCTATGGACACAACTAAGTAGGCGATAACAAAGGTATTTAGCATGCTGTTTGGTCTCCAACAGCGCATCCTAAGTGTCCGCGATGGGCACTCAGGGAGTTAACTGACACGCGTCTACTGACGCCATTTTTTGCGCATGCTAACAGCAGAAGCCGAGCGCGTTAAGTAGTTGCTGCGCTGACGATTCCGCAGGCATGCCACGAATGCTATGTGCGGCGATCTCGCGGCGTATGGCGTAGTGCTTGCGCAGGTCATCGAAGGCACTGGCCTGGCCAGGATATTGCCTGATAGCTGTGCGCAGGCGCTGATCATCCCCAGCGCAATCGATGACCTGAGCCATAAGCTCGGCATACGGCGCGACCAGCGCCGGGGAGCCTGCGCTCGGCCAAACCAACACCGGCGGTGCTTGCGCGGGGAGAATATCGGTCAATTCGCCGACCTGCTCGTAGCCAAATAGCTCAGCGGCGTTGGCAGTTATTTGCCAGGTGCCACGCCATTTCCCCTCCAGGCTGTGTCCAGCAATGTGGGGGCTGACCTGTTGGCAATGCGCAATAATGCTCGGTGCAGGCACCGGCTCATGGGGCAAAACATCAAGCAATGCCGTGGCGGCTGTGGGCCGAGCCAAATAGGCCGCCAGCGCATCAGCAGCAATCACATCGCCACGACCGGCGTTAATGAGCCAAGCACTGGGTTTGAGTAGCGCTAAGCGCTCGGTATTGAGTAAATGATAGGTCGGCGCAGGGCCATCACGAGTCAGCGGCGTATGCAGACATACAATGTCAGCCTCAGACAATAGCGTGGTTAAATCCTGCCAAGCCACTACAGGCAACTGGGCTTTTTCTGCCTCGGTGAGTAGCGGGTCGTAAGCGATGACGGCTAACCCCAACGCACGCAATAGCGCCGCCACTCGTCGACCCACCTGCCCCATGCCGACGACACCGACACGCCGAGTACGCAACTCGGCCAAGGTCATGTCTGGATTGCCTGCGGCTTGGCGTAACACCGTCGCCAGAACCCATTCCGCTACTGCTTGGGCATTACATCCTGGCGCGGTCGACCACGCCACGCCGGCATGCGACAGCGCCTCGGCGCTTAAATGATCTTGGCCTATGGTCGCGCTACCCACAAAGCGCAGAGCACTGGCCTCGCGTAATAGCTCAGCATCAACACGGGTAATCGAGCGCACCAGTAATAACTCGACACCGTGGAGTGCCGCAGCATTCATGCTGCGGCCAGCGAGTCGAGTGATGTCGAACCCTGGCACCTGCCCCTGAGCATCGTGCCAATGTGACAAACACGCCTCCACACCAGGCATCATGTCATCGGCTAGAACCCGTATTTTCACTGTCATGGCACCGCTCGTTTACAGAAAACTGCTCGAGTATGCCATTGCCTATCGGCATAGCGTCGATGCATTCGCTACACTACGGAAAATTTCCCGAGATCGAGTTCATGGCGCATCCGCTCACCACCGAGGTCATCGAATTTTTGCAGCAGATGCCGCGCTTTCAGCCGGACGATGAGTTGCGCCTACACATTGATGATGTCGCCGTGGGCTGGGTCAGGCCGGCTGTAGCAGACTTACTCACCACACTGGCCGGCAGCCATGCCCTGCGCAAAGCTAAGTCGCTGCATCTGTGTGCCGCTGCTGATAGCGTCGGGCGCAGCATCATTGTGCAAAGTTGGGCGCATGCCCTGCATGAACAGGGTCTTCTGCAAAATTGGCGCGATGAGCCAATGACACTGACGCATCAAGGTCAGAGCTTTTTAACCACCGAGCGCGCCGCCTTTCGCAGCCTTGGCATGGCCACACGCTCCGTACATTTGAATGGCTGGCTGACAAGTCCAGATGGCATGCAGATCTGGGTAGCTGAGCGCAGCCATCATAAGTTTGTCGATCCTGGCAAACTCGATAACCTTGTCGGTGGCGGCCTGGCCTCGGGCGAAACACTCGCTGTCGGTTTGGCGCGCGAAGCCTGGGAGGAAGCCGGCTTACTATTTCGTCATGTGCCCGCTTCAGTCGCTCAGCTATATATTTGCCGCCGCATTGGTGAGGGCCTGCAAGACGAATGCATTGATGTTTTCGACGCCTATCTGCCCGCGCATTTCACTGCCCTCAATCAAGATGGTGAAGTCGCACACGCCGGCCTGATGCCCAATGAAGATGCCTTAATGCTCGTGCTCGGCGGCCGCTTCACCTGGGATGCCGCTTTGGTATTCATCTATGGCCTACTGCGTCAGCGTTATTTTGGTCTTGATGGCAATGCGCGCATTCGGCAAACGCTGGTCGATCTCGGCCACTTAAAATGAGTGTGCTGGATGCATCGGCGCACCCCGCGCCACTATCGACGCGCGCCGAACTTAAAGCGCTAGGCCTACTAACGGCACCTATTTTAGCCAGCCAGCTAGCTCAAGCCTCCTACGGCTTCATCGACACACTGATGGCCAGCCAAGTCTCAGCGCTCGATCTCGCCGCGGTGGCGGTGGGCTCAGGTATTTGGCTCCCGCTGTTTTTATTCATCACCGGCATTTTACTCGCCACCACGCCCTTAGTAGCGGAAGCTTATGGTGCCAATCAGCGCCAGCGTATTGCCGGCATCACCCATCAGGCGATGTGGCTAGCGCTCGGGGTTGGCGTTATTGGCTTCATCATCGTGCGCCATGCCTACCCGCTATTTGAATGGCTGGGCGTACCGCCACAGCTGCGCGAAATGACTCAGCGCTACTTACTCGGCGTATCGTGGGGCATGCCGGCCGTTGGTCTATTTTTCGCCTTGCGTTGCTACTGCGAGGCGCAAGATCAGCCGGTGCCGGTCATGATCATCAGCGTTAGTGGGCTATCACTCAACGTTGCCTTCAATACGCTGTTTATTCATGGCAGTGAGTCCATCAGCTGGCTGGCGTGGCTGCCCGTGCATATCCCCGCCATGGGCGGCCCTGGCTGCGGCTGGGCAACCTCCGTAGTGCTCTGGCTAATGTCGGGCATCATGCTTGGCTACTTGCTGTTAAGTCGACGTTTTCAGCACGCGCGCTTGATGCAAGCATGGGAAGCACCGAAATGGTCCGAAATCAAAACCATTGCTGCGCTCGGCCTCCCCATAGGCTTGGCGATTTTCTTTGAGGTCAGCACCTTTGCGCTGGTGGCGGTGTTGGTCAGCCCGCAAGGCGTGCTAGCGGTGGCAGGTCATCAGGTCGCGCTATCGCTAACCTCGTTTTTGTTTATGGTGCCTTTGAGCATGGCGATTGCGCTGACAATTCGCGTCGGTCAGTTTTATGGCGCCCGCGACTTTGCCGCGATTTTGCATGTGCGGCGCGTCGGCCTCATTATCACCACCTGCATCGCTGCCAGCATGGCGCTGATCTTGTTGTTTGGCCGTCATGCCATCACCGAGATTTATACCGATGACGCCGCTGTGCGCGCACTAGCCGCACAGCTCCTGCTGTTTGCCGTGTTTTATCAAATTGTTGATGCCTTGCAGGTCGCAGCCGCCGGTTGCTTGCGGGGCCTACAGGATACGAAAAGCCCGATGCGCCTGACGCTATTTGCGTATTGGGGAGTGGCTATTCCCGTGGGTTATTTAGCCGGCAGTACGACCTTTTTTGGTGGTCAGTCGTGGGGGCCGCATGGCTATTGGCTGGGCATCGTGCTGGGTTTAACGGTGGCGAGCATTCTGCTGATGTGGCAACTCGGACGCACGCTGAACGCAGTCAAAGCGCGCTGGCAAATCGCTTAGCCTTTGCGCAACTCATAACGAAATTGGCCAGGCTCTGGCTCGTCAGCGACCAGCAACTGATGACCCAGAAATTGGCAGAACTTCGGGATGTCTCGAGTCGTCGATGGGTCAGTGGCGAGCACACACAGGTGCTCGCCCGACTGCATTGCTCGCACACGCTTGTGCAGCATCATCACCGGCTCAGGGCAGCGTAGGCCGCGCGCATCGAGGATATTGCTCTCCTTGCCGCCCTGGTTGCCGCACTCGGTAGTTGTCTCATCGTGATGCATTACGTATTCCTCGCCACCAAAACGCCTTCAGCGGCCTCCAACTCCTGCGGCTCGCGAGTGAAGCGCCATGCCGGCCAGAGCATCAAAACGCCCACCAGCGCAGAAATCAAGAAATGATCGGCGTAGCCAACCGCTTCTGCCAAGAAGCCCGCTGGCACATAAAACGAGCCGCCAAAGACTGCCAGCAAGCTCACTTGCAAAGTAAAGTCTACTCCCGCGTGAGCCTGCCGCGCACGATCCATCACTGCCGACAGCAGCGCAGCCATGGCCATACCACCAGCAAAATGCTCAATGGCATTGACCGCTACTGCCGTGCCGGTGGCGGTTAAACCCGCTACGCCATAACCCATCGCCGGAATGGCATAGCAGCCAATAGCCAGACACTGCAAGGCGCCAAACCACACCAAGCCGTGACGTCGACCCACTTTTTGCAGCCAATAGCCGCCGAGCATGGCACCAGCAATAGTGGTCACGGCGCTGATCATGCTGACCTGCAAACCAATCTGCGATAGCGACATGCCCATGTCCACCATCATCGGCTTCACCATGGCCGATGCCAGTGAGTCGGCGACTTTATAAGTCACCAATACCCAGATCCAACCGGCCAACTCAGGACGCTTGAAAAAGCTCACCCACGCGGCTGAATAGGGCTCCTTAGACACTGCCAAAATCTCGGCAGAAATGGGCGGCTCGCGATAAAACACCGCGGGTAATAGTAGCAGCAGCGACATAATCGTTAGGCCGATAAATGCCTGTGCCCAGCCCAAGGTATCGAGCACCAAAAGCAATAAGCCACCGCCAACAATAATGCCTACGCGATACGACGAAACCTGAATGCCATTGCCCAAGCCGCGCTCTTCGCTGGATAAAATACGCACCGCTAAACCATCGGTAGCGATGTCTTGTGTCGCAGCAAATAAGTTCACCAGAAATAACAGGCCGAACAGCCAGTACACACCAGACTCTTCACGCAGACTTTCTGGGTTAAATAAACACAGTCCGCCCATCACCGCGGCCAGACCGATGTTCATCGGCAAAATCCAACTGCGGCGATGGCCCACGCTGGGCCAGTAATAACGGTCAACCAACGGCGACCAGAGCACTTTCAGGGCCCAGGGAATCGCCAATAAACCGCTTAAACTAATCAGCGATAGGGGCGCGTCATAGCTGCGTAAAATGGCCGGCAAGGCTTGGCTATAAACGCCAAAAGGCACGCCCTGCGCTAAATACAAAGCCAGCAGAAGCCCTAAACGCTTTGATAACGGTGACATGGCCACTCCGAGGCTTTAGGCGAACACAATGGTTTTTGTGCCATGGACTAGTACGCGATCTTCTAAATGCCAGCGCACTGCACGCGCCAACACTTGGCGCTCAACACCTTGGCCCATTTCGCGCAGCGATTCGATTTCATCACGATGTGACACACGCTCTACATCTTGCTCAATGATCGGACCTTGATCGAGATCGGCGGTGACGTAATGCGCGGTTGCACCGATCAGCTTCACGCCCTTGTCATAGGCCTGCTGATAGGGGTTAGCGCCAACAAATGCCGGCAAAAATGAGTGATGGATATTGATGATGCGATGCGGCCAGCGCGCGGTGAAGTCGGCACTGAGGATTTGCATATAGCGCGCCAAGACAATCAGATCGACGCCGATGAGCTTCTCTTCCAGCGTCGCCTCAGCCAAGGCCTTGGTGTCTGCTGTCACTGGCACTAAATGAAAGGGCACGCCAAAGCCTTCCACTGCCTCACGCAAATCTGCGTGATTGCTGATCACTGCGACGATATCGCAGGGCAACGAGCCACGCGACCAACGCCAGAGTAGTTCCATCATGGCGTGATCATGCTTAGACACCAAAATGGCTACGCGCTTGCGATCGGCGGCATAGGTCAGCTGCCAGCTCATCTGGAAACGGCTTGCCACCTCGCGCTCAAACCCCGCCTCTAGGGCGTCTCGGCTAATATCCATGGCGGCTGTTTGCAGCTCTAAACGCATGAAATACGTGCCGCCAGTAGGCGCTGTAGCATGCTGATCGAGATCGGTAATGTTCGCACCGTGGGCAAACAAAAAGCTCGACACCGCACTAACAATACCGGGCGCATCGGGGCAGTTAATCAATAAGCGAGCAGTGGTGTCGGTCATTCCGGTAGTCCTAATAAGTGGCGTCGACAGCTCGATGGCGTCTGACCAGTCCATTTTTTAAAGGCACGATGAAAGGCGCTGGCCTCTGAAAAGCCCATCATCAGGGCAATCTCATCGATGCTCAGTGCCGGCTTAGCTAAATAAAAACGCGCCGCCTCTTCGCGCAGCTGGTCTTTAATCGCCTGATAGCTCGTGCTCTCTTCCTTTAAGCGCCGGCGCAGCGTTTGTGGCGTCATCGAGAGCGTTGCGCAGAGCTCAGGCAGGTCGGGGAACTCATGGCCATAGTCACTACTTAGGCGATTACGCACCTGCTCGGCCAAGCCCATGGGGCGTGATCGGCCGGCAATAATTTGCGCCAGTGAGTCTTTCAAAAAACGCGATAAGGACAGCGGTGTTTGTGCCAACGGCAAGCTCAACCAGCTCGCTGGAAAGCGAATCACATTGTGATCCGCGCCATAGATGACTGGGCAGCGAAAGAGTGCAGCAAACTCAGGTGCACTGGCGGGAGCATCAAAGGCAAACTCAATGACTAATGGACTCAAGCGCTGGCCAACCAACCAACTCCAAAAGCGCACGGACACAAAGGTCATTAGTTCGAAAATTGTGTCACCGACCAACTCATCGCGGCGCAAGGTGAGCGTGAGATGGCCTTGATTTTGCGTCACGACAAGATCAGCCACGGTCGGCGTCTCAAAGAGGCCATAAAAGGCACTGGAGCGACGGATGGCTTGCTCAAGATTGGCGCAGTTAATGACGGCGTGGGCCATCATGGAGAAGGTGCCAGGCTTGGAGCGCGAGTCCGCCGCCAAGCCAATGAATTCGTCGCCCGTACGGCGCATCACCTCTTGCACCAAACGAATCAGCTCGGTGCTGGTAATCCGTGCGTCAGGCTCGCTGGCGCGTTCAGGGTCTAGGCCGCTGTGGGTAAATAACGCAGGCAAGCTTAAGCCCTGACGTGCAGCGCCAGAAAGCAAGCGCTCAACATAGGTGAGGCTTAGCGTATGGGTCTGCGACACAGACATGATGACTCACAAAAAACGATACGCGCCACGGTCATTGGCCACTGTTAATAATTGCCGCAAGACTAGCACAGGCGGCTAACGCGCATGTAGCTCACGCCGCGCCAGCAGCCTACACTGTGACCCTCACAGGCTTTGGGAATAATCATGTTTAGCCTCGACTCTCGACTCGCCAACGACACCATCACGCTCGGCGACTTTCCGCTCTGCCGCTGCCTGCTCATGAACGATGCGCAATACCCATGGCTGATCTTGGTGCCACGCCGCGAGAATTTGCGCGAAGTACACGAGCTCAGCAGCGCGGAGCAAGCGCAATTACTGCGCGAATCATCTTGGCTCAGCCAAACGCTCCAGCAGGCCTTCAATGCCGACAAAATGAATGTTGCCAACCTTGGTAACGTTGTTGCTCAACTGCATTGGCACATCGTTGCGCGCCACTCAGAAGACGCCGCCTGGCCTGGCCCGATTTGGGGCAAACATCCGGCCCAGCGCTATAGCACGGAGGCCCTAAGCAAGCGCCTTGAGCAGCTTCACGCCCTGCTCGATCGAGCCGATGACGCAATAGCTTTTACGCCCACCTAAGATGAACTGGCTGCCCGATGGCATTAGCCTGATCGCTGCCGGTGGGCTCATCGCGATCTCCTTGCTCACCTCGCTACTCACCGCCGGCTTGGGCATTGGAGGTGGTCTGCTATTGCTCGGCGTGATGGCTATGCTCGTGCCGCCAGCAGCACTCATTCCGCTACATGGCGTGGCGCAGCTGGGTTCGAATGTCGGTCGTACAGCACTGCTCTGGCGCTTTATTCAATGGCAGACTGTCGTGCCGTTTACGCTAGGGGCGATCCTGGGTGGCGCGCTCGGCGGTAGCGTGGTGCAAGCCTTGCCGGCCTCTTGGCTTTACGCGGCTTTAAGCATTTTTATCCTCTATGCCGCCTGGGGTAAATGGCCAACATTTTCGGCACGCACAGAGCGCGCCGGCCTGTGGTTAGGCGGCCTGCTGTTTAACTTTCTCAGCATGTTTATTGGTGCCACCGGGCCATTAGTAGCCGCCTTGCTGAAGACCCAAAAAATGCCCCGGCAGCCCCATATGGCGACATTTTCAGCCAGCATGAGCTTGCAGCATTGCGTGAAAATTATTGCCTTTGGCTTTTTAGGCTTTCAGTTTTTACCTTGGCTGGCTCTGCTCGCTGCGATGATCGCCAGTGGCTTCATTGGCACATGGCTGGGCGAGCGCTGGCTCTCGGGACGCGCCGATGCCAGCTTTCACCGTGGCTTAAATTGGTTGCTGAGCGCACTGGCATTACAGTTGTTATGGCAGGCGCTTACCGTAAGCAGCGCTTAACGGGCGTAATCAGCCCCTAAGCGATCGAGCTTGCGCAGCAGCGCTGGCCAGACAAATGCGCCACCCAAGCCGCTCGTCTGTACGCGCATAGACTCCGCCACACCCGCAACAATGCGCGGATCAACTTCCGTCAATGGCCCACCGGCCTGTGCCGAAAGCTGAATTTGGCACGTACTTTCAAACACGTACATGCTTAAAAAAGCATCGGCAATGGTCGGTCCAACGGTCAACAAACCATGGTTACGCAACATCAGAAAGTTAGCCGCGCCTAAGTCAGCCTGCAAACGCGGCTTCTCGTCGGGACGAAATGCCACGCCTTCATATTCGTGATACGCCAAGCCTGCCAAGACAAATGTCGACTGCTGCGAAATCGGCAACACACCACCCTGCTGTGCACTCACTGCGACACCCGCGCGCGTGTGCGTATGCAACACACAGCCGGCATCGTCGCGCACTTCATGCACCGCCGAATGAATAACAAAGCCAGCGGGATTCACCGGAAATGGCGAATCGATGACTTTGTTGCACTCGCCATCAACTTTTACCAGCGATGACGCGGTGATTTCATCAAACATCAAGCCATAGGGATTGATGAGAAAATGATGCTCCGGACCCGGCACTCGCGCGGTGATATGCGTGAACACCAAATCGCTCCAGCCGTAATGCGCGACTAAGCGATAGCATGCAGCTAAATCACAACGCAGCTGCCACTCTTGCGAACTGACGTGATTTTTTAGGCTCGGCATATCCATGATGCTTACTCGCTAACGCGATGCAGGGCACAGATCTTGTTGCCGCTGGGGTCGCGCAAATAGGCTAAGTACAACTTACCCAATGGGCTTTCGCGCACGCCGGGTGGGTCTTCACAGGTCGTGCCACCATTGGCAATACCTGCGGCGTGCCAGGCATCGGCAGTGGCAGGATCTTTCGCGGCAAACCCCACGGTGCTGCCATTACCACAGCTCGCTGGCGCGCCATTGATGGGGGGCGTTAGGGCAAAAATTCCGCTTTCGGTGAAGTAAAAACAGCGACCTTTAGGGTCAATGCTGCCGGGCTTATGACCCATGGCGCCGAGCACGGCATCGTAGAAGACTTTAGACGCTTGAATATCATTGGCACCGATCATGATGTGACTAAACACGTGACACTCCTAGCATTTGCAAAAATGGTGACACAGTGTAATAGCCGCTAATGACCGCACATGCAATAGCGCAAAAAAGGCCACAACACAGGGAGTTGGCCAATACGTTCGCCGACAACAGTAATACTTGCTGGTGCTGAGGTATCCGTGCCCATTGATGCTCCGCCAGACCAGCCGCCAGATCAGCTATTACGCCTAACTCTGCGCTAGCTTTAAGGTAACTACGCCCGCGATAATCAGTGCTACACCCGCGTAGCGCGCCATCGAAGTGGGGTCGCCGTAGTACCAAACCCCAATAGCAAATGTGCCAACCGCACCAATGCTTGTCCAGATGGCATAGGCCGTGCCAATGGGAATTTCGCGCTGCGCCAACCACAGCAGAAAGCCGCTCACCGCCATAAAGCCGACAGCAATAATGATCCCCAGCACTCGGCGCTCAGGCTCTTGGGCCATCTTTAAACCGACTGGCCAGCCAATTTCAAACACGCCCGCCAGCAACAGATACACCCACGCCATATCACCCAACCCCTGCTAACACACTCGATAATGCGCACTGCCGATGCTCAGAGAGCCGTGATGATTAGTCATGGCCGGTTTCCCCAAGGCGGACAATGGCGCTCAATACTATCCAGCATCAGAATAAATTACGCTTTTGATTTGATCACGTAAGTCTTCGCGACCATGTCGTGCAGACTTTGCTTACGCTTGGTCCATCCCGCCATCATGTAGCCAATGCATAAGGTCAGTGCCGACAAGTACTCAGCAAAAAAGCGTCCTGTGGCTCTAGAGAAGCTAATTCGATTACCGTTTAAATCCACCACTTTTAAGCCCAGCACACGCTTACCAAGCGAGGCCTGCCAAGGCGACGCATGCAGACAGGCAAAATACAGCCACCACAGCACAATCGTAAGAACTGAGTCGGCCATATTAAGCATGTTTAAATCAGCGTCAATGACGAGAAAAATCACGATGCGAAACACAGTCGAGATCAGCAAGATAGGCAGGACCATGGTGATAAAGTCGATGAATAACGCGGCAAAGCGCCGCCAAAATCCACCGTATTCAGTCGCTTCATCAAGCGTATTTTCTATAACTGTATTCACGTGGAAACTCTTACTGGGGGCGACCGATATTATTCATAACTTACTGGTTAATTCTGACCATACTTTCGACTGAACGCTTCATCGCTCATGACTAAGAGCAAGACGAATTCAATGAACGCGATGATTGAGGGAATAATGGTCCAGAAGAAAGCTAAATACAGCAGGCCGAGACCGACTTGGCCAAGATAAAACTTGTGCACACCAAAGCCGCCTAAGAAGAAGGCTAACAGTGCAGCCGCGATTCGGCTTTTTCCATTCGGCGCTATTGCGCCCAAGCTCAGGGGCAAAGGCATTTGTCGCACCCCGCATTGGGGGCAAATTTCTGCTTTTGCATTGATGATTGCCGCGCACTCGCTGCAAAACTTCTCATCCGCACCTTTTATTGCGCCGTCGCTCATTCCGCCTCCTTGTGTAAACCACTAATCAATAAGACTCTGAAATGCTGACACCTTCAGGCAGCAAAAACCGAATGACCACCACAACATGTGGTGGTCATTCGGCGTTAGATGCTTCGCTTAGAGATGACCAGAGACTATGGGAAAATGCTTTCAACTACGTCAATGACCAAACCTGTCACGGCATTGATAAGTAAAATGTCTTCACCAACACGCACAATCTTCTCGCCTACGGGTGTTCTACCTAGCTCATTTAGCAGGGTATTAGGCACATTGTAGTACACCACATCGGCGGCCAAGGGCTGGCCTTTTTCCCACTTCTTAACTTGTCCTGGTGGCTTGCAGCCATTGTTTTTCTTAGCTAAACCGGGAGGGCAATGCTTTGATTTCTTAGCTTTCTCGGAATAGTACGAGTTAATTTTCTGCGCTCGATCCTGATTGAAATAGTTCGAATCCTGCTTCTTATCATGCTTTTTCTCGCGATCATGGTCACGCTCATCGTGATCTTTATGATTCTCATACGCCGAGGAGTGCTTTCCAGAATGCTCTTCTGCATCATATTTTTTAGCTAATGCAGGACCGCTAACTAAAACGCTTAGCCCTACGGTGATTGCTGCAAGATTGGTCCACACGTTCATGTCGTACTCCTAATGGTTAACGGTGCCCAATGCCATGAATGGCTAAATGTGCAACCTTATCCCCCTAACGGTCAAGCCTGCTTAACGGCTTACCGCGCTAAACAGGCTTACGTTGTAGCATCCGCACGATACTCGAGAAATCCAGCCCGCCGTGACCACTGGCGCTATGTAGCGCATAGAGCTGGCGCGCAAGCCCACCGAGCGGGATAGGTGCTTGGGCGCCAAGGGCGGCCTCTTCGGCTAAGCCTAAGTCTTTCAGCATCAGGTCAGAGCCAAAGCCGCCGCTGTAGTCACGGCTCGCCGGCACCCCATCCATGACACCGGGCATGGGGTTGTACTTTTGCAACGACCAGTTGTCGCCGGAGCTTTGCTTCATGATGTCGGAGAGTACCGTCGCATCGAGGCCTAAGCTTACGCCAAGATTTAAGGCTTCGGCGCTGCCAATCATGTGGATGGCCAGCAACATGTTATTGCAGACTTTGGCGACTTGACCGGCGCCATTGCCACCGGCGTGGAAGATGTTTTTGCCCATGGCGGCGAGGAGAGGCTTGGCCGCGCTGACAGCGTCGAGCTCGCCACCAACCATAAAGGTGAGTGTCGCGTTCGTTGCACCGGCGGTACCGCCAGACACCGGCGCATCAATTAAGCTAATGCCGCGCTCAGCCGCCGCCTTAGCCACTTTACGGGCACTTTCTGGGGCAATTGTGCTGCAATCAATGACACGCACCGAAGCATCTAGCATGACCAGCAAGCCACCCTCGCCTAAATACAGGCCCTCGACATGGCGACTCGCCGGTAGCATCGAAATCACCACGCTGGCACCGACAATGGCTTGCTCGGCGGTATCGACGACGCAGACACCGGCCTCGCTGACCCGCGCTCGCGCATCAGCCGATAAGTCCGTGGCACAGACCTTAAAGCCAGCCTTGTGTAAGTTGACAGCCATCGGGCCGCCCATATTGCCTAATCCGATAAACGCTACGGTAGTGGTCATTCTTCTTCTCTCTTATGGCATGAGCAAACTAGGGCGCAGTGCCTCTTGATTAGCGAATAGCCTCAGGCGCATCGGCCTCCAGCATTCGCCGCGCAATGATCACTCGCATGATTTCGTTGGTACCTTCTAAAATCTGATGCACACGGGCATCGCGTACCAGCCGCTCCAGCGGATAGTCGCGTAAATAGCCATAGCCGCCGTGCAGCTGCAG
>JBDSQT010000067.1:0-3278 GCA_039929665.1 Paraperlucidibaca sp. | reverse complement strand
TGGGGTAGTACGGGATGCCGGCGCGACAACAGGCATCCGCCCAGCCTGTGTCGAATACGTATTCGCCACGCGAGTGGCTTTTAATATAGCTCGGGGCCGCGGCCAACAATGCACCGTTGTCATCTTTGAGGACTTGATGCGCGGGCTGCCAGCCAGTGCTTGCCGACACCGAGCCGCTGTCTTCGAGACTGCTTAAAAATGCATGCGTTAGGAATGGCTGGGTGCCATCAAACAGTGCATCCCACGCACTGGCGGTCACTTCAGCAAGGCTCGCCAGTGTGTGCAATTGCGGCATAGTGTTACGCGCTGCCGGTAAAGGCGAGCATGGCCAACAGCCCAACCACGCTCATGACGATGGTATAGGGCAGCGCCATAACCACCATGCGGCCATACGACAAGCGCACCAACGGTGCAATCGCCGAGGTCAGCAAAAACAAAAATGCCGCCTGGCCATTGGGCGTGGCGACACTGGGCAGGTTAGTACCCGCGTTGATAGCAATCGCCAAATGCTCGAAATGCGCCTGCGAGATGCTGCCGCTATCAAGCGCTGCTTTCACCTCACTGATGTATACCGTCGCGACAAAGACATTATCGCTAATGGCCGAGAGCACGCCGTTGGCGAGAAAAAACATCGCTGGCTGAATATCACTGGGCAGCGCCAAAACAGCGGTGATGATAGGCGTGAATAAATGCTGGTCGTGAATCACCGCAACAATGACAAAAAACACCACCAGCAACGAAGTAAAAGGCAGCGCCTCTTCAAAGGCTTTACCGATTTGATGCTCTTCAGTCACGCCATTGAAAGCCGTAATCAAAATGATGATCAGCAAGCCAATCAGGCCGACTTCCGCGACATGAAAGGCTAAGCCTAAGACCAAAATCACCGCCGCAATGCCCTGCACAACTAATGCTGCTTGCTGTTGTTTACCGCGCCGCGCGTGTTCGCGCTCAGCAAAGTCGGCCAACACCGCGCGCACAGGCTCAGGTAGCGTTTCGCCATAGCCAAACCAACGGGTTTTCTCCAGCAACACACAGGTCAATAAACCCGCTACTAACACTGGCATCGTCACAGGTGCCATGGCTAAGAAAAAGCTCATGAAATCCCAGCCGACGACCTTGGCTATCAATAAGTTTTGCGGCTCGCCAACCATTGTGCAAACGCCACCGAGCGCGGTACCGACCGCTGCATGCATGAGCAAACTACGTAAAAATCCACGAAAACGCTCCAAGTCACTACGATGCAGCTCTACATTGCCATCATCGCTAGCGTCGTGATGCTCACTTTCCTGTAGCACGCCCTTGCCCGAGGCCACGCGGTGATAGACGCCAAAAAAACCTACGGCCACACTGATAATCACCGCGGTGACCGTCAACGCATCTAAGAATGCCGACAGTATCGCTGCCACTAAGCTAAACATCAGCGACAGCCAGACCTTAGAGCGCACGCCAACCAAGAGCCGGGTAAACATCACCAGCAATAAATCACGCATGAAATAGATGCCAGCGACCATAAACATCAGCAGCAAAATCACCGGAAGGTTTTGCGAGACTTCGGCGTATACCGTGTCAGGACTGGTCATGCCGATAAGCACCGCCTCAATGGCCAAGAGACCACCAGGCTGCAGGGGGTAGCACTTCAAGGCCATGGCCAGCGTGAAGATAAATTCAGCAACAATAATCCAGCCGGTGATGTAACCGCCAAGCAGCCACATACAGAGCGGGTTGATGGCCAAAAATGCCAGCAATGTCCACTTAAACCACATCGGTGAGTGGCCGAGAAAGTTACGCATCAAGGCGTGAGCAAAGGACTTCGACATAAATGCTTCTCTTATTAGGACAACGCTGACGCTAGGCCAAATAGCAGGGGCGCAGCGCCAGCACAGCACGGGCGTAGCGCGGGTGACTGATTTATTCAGCCGGCAAACTAGCACGACTTTAGTCTCAGCGGCAGGGCAAATTCATCCGAGCGCTAAACTGAACACGCATAATACTTGCCAAGCGCATCTAGGCTGTCACACTTTGATCTCAACACTTGTCGAGCACAGTTATGATTCACTTTCTTCCCCGAGCATTACGCGGCCTCATCATGGCCATTTTACTGATCACCAATACGGTGTTTTGGGTCATACCAATTTATGTTTTAGTGATATTCAAGCTCATCCTGCCGATCAAAGCCGTACGCCACGTACTGTCTGATGCGATGTCGTTTCTGGCACAAACATGGGCGGCCTGTAATAGCATTTTCGCTAGCCATCTCATGCGTATTGACTGGGATATTCGCCTGCCGACCAATCTTGATCGCCGCGGCCAATACCTCGCCTGCGCCAACCATCAGTCGTGGAACGATATTTTTGTACTGATGCGTGCCTTTGGTTACAAGGCCCCGTTTTTCAAGTTCTTTTTGAAGCAAGAATTAATTTGGGTACCACTGCTAGGCATGGCGTGGTGGGGTTTGGACTACCCGTTCATGAAGCGCCACACGCGCGCGGAGCTTGCTAAAAATCCCGCACTAAAAGGCAAGGACATGGAAACCACGCGCCGCGCCTGCGAGAAATTCAAAGAGCTACCGGTCATGGTGCTGAACTTTTTAGAGGGCACGCGCTTTACGAAGAAGAAGCATGCCAATCAACAGTCGCCTTACGCGCATTTGCTGAAACCAAAATCAGGTGGGTTTGCCTTTGCAACGTCGGCTTTTGGCGAACGCCTCAATGCATTACTTGATATCACCATCGTTTATCCCGATGGTTCGGTAGGCTTTTGGAGTTTTCTCTGTGGCGATGTGCGACGCGTGATAGTCGAGGTACGAGAAATCACCATCCCCAGCGAGTTTTTTGCTGGAGATTATGAGTCTGATGCAGAATTTCGTGGCCGCTATCATCGCTGGATAGCAACGCTATGGGCTGAGAAAGATGCGCGGATTAGCGCTCTGCTGGAAAGCGCAGCACGCTAAAAGAGATTACCGATCTTAATCGTCAGTCGACTCTTCTGTTACACCGTCGACTGGCTTCTCTTGTTGAATACGCTGATAAATCTCTTCGCGATGCACAGCGATATGCTTGGGCGCATCGACACCAATACGTACTTGATTACCCTTTACACCGAGCACGGTGACGGTGACCTCGTCACCGACCATGAGGGTTTCACCTACCCGTCTGGTTAAAATTAACATGTCCACTACTCCAAAAGTGTTGGCCTAGTGCTAAGACATAGGCCATTAGTATTTGGCTGCGAGGAGTAACGCCTCAATGATGACACCTTGGGGACACTCCTTCGCCCAG
>JBDSQT010000066.1:0-6235 GCA_039929665.1 Paraperlucidibaca sp. | reverse complement strand
GGTGCTAGCGTATTGATTTCTACGCCAATTTTAGCGCTGCTGTTGATCCCAACCTATGCGTGGTTTGCTGACTACTCAACGGCCGCTTGGGTAAGTTTCATTGTTTTGAGTGCGTTAAATGGCATGTCGATTACTGGAGGTTATCACCGCCTCTGGGCTCACCGCGCCTATGAAGCGCATTGGTCGCTACGTATTTTCTATATGCTCTTTGGTGCCATGGCGACGCAAAACAGCATTTTAGTCTGGGCTTCTGGTCACCGTACACACCACCGCCATGTCGACCATGTCGACCACGACCCCTACTCCTCCAAGCGCGGCTTTTGGTTCTCGCATATCGGCTGGATGTTGCGCGAGTATGAATCGGGCAAAGAAGATTTCCGCAATGCGCCAGATCTACTGAGCGATCCTATCGTGATGTTTCAGCACAAAAACTATCTCGCGGTAGTGCTTGCCATGAACTTTGGCCTGCCATTGCTGATTGGTCTGATGGTCGGTGATGTGTGGGGTGTGCTGTTGCTCGGTGGTCTGTTGCGCTTGGTGTGGAGTCACCACACCACCTTCTTCATCAACTCATTGGCACATATGTGGGGCAGTCGTCCTTACACTGATGAAAACACTGCTCGCGATAATGGCTTTTTAGCGCTGTTTACCTATGGCGAGGGCTATCACAACTACCATCACATATTCCAATACGACTACCGCAACGGCATCCGTTGGTATCAGTTTGACCCCACCAAATGGATGATTTTAGGGCTGTCGTGGATCGGTATTACACGCAATCTCAAGCGCTGCCCAGAGTTTGCCATTGAAAAAGCCAAACTGACCATGCAATTTAAGCGTGCCGAAACTAAGTTGTCGCTGATTGCTGCAGGCCATGCCCAGCTCGAAGCTTGGCGTACAAAGTTGGCACAAGAGTCTGAGCACTTCAGTCAAGTCATGGCCGATTGGAGCCAACTCAAAGAAGCGTGGTATGGCGAAAAGAAACGCCAGTTGCTGCAAAAGTGGGAAGAAGCAAACTTCCACAACCGCTTTCAGGAAATTGAATATCGCTTGAAAATGCAACGCAAACGCTTACGCATGCTTACCGCGCAGGTTACTGCCTAAGGCATGCTGGTATTTGATAATTCCTATGTCACCCTGCCGACGTCGCTCTGGCGTCGGCAACATCCCAGCCCCATTCAAAACCCCACGCTACTGACGCTCAACACACAGCTCATCGATGAGCTAAGCCTAAATTTGACTTGGTGGCAATCGCCTGAGGCACTGGCTGGCTTAGCAGGTGAGGCGCTATGGTCAGGTGCTGACCCTATCGCAATGAAATACGCGGGGCATCAATTCGGTGGCTGGAATCCCGACTTAGGCGATGGCCGAGGCGTGTTGCTCGGCGAGGTAGTTTCCGCACAGGGTCAACGCCTAGATTTGCACTTAAAAGGCAGCGGCCCAACGCCATTTTCGCGGCAAGGCGATGGCCGCGCGGTGTTGCGTTCGAGTATTCGCGAATACCTCGCCGGAGAGGCGCTGCATGCGCTGGGTGTGCCTTCCACGCGCGCACTGGCCATCGTCAGCTCCACGCACCCGGTGCGCCGCGAGCGCATGGAAACCGCAGCCACGCTTTTACGCGTGACGCCCTGCCATATTCGCTTTGGTCATTTCGAATGGCTATTTCACAGTCAGCAGCATGGTGACTTGCACGCACTGGCTGACTATTGCATCGCGCGCTATTACCCTGAAGCAAGCTTGCAAGCCAAGCCATATGTGGCTTTGCTAGAAGGCATTGTGAGGCGCACCGCGCACCTAATGGCCGACTGGCAGTGCCAAGGCTTTGCCCATGGCGTAATGAATACTGACAACTTCTCCATTACCGGTGAAACGCTAGACTTCGGCCCTTACGGCTTTCTTGAGCAGTACGACCCCTACCTCATTTGCAATCACTCTGATCATAACGGCCGCTATGCCTGGTATCTGCAACCGTCGGTGGGCTTATGGAATCTCAACGCCCTCGCTCAAGCCTTTACCGTGCTAATGAGTATTCCCGAAATTGAACTGACTCTGGCGCAATATGAGCCCCAGCTAGTTAAGCATTATGACCAGTGTATGAATGCCAAGCTGGGCTTAGGCAAGGTGCAGGACGGCGACCGAGAGATAGTGGCGAGCTGGCTGGCGCTTTTGCAGCGGGCAAAACAAGATTATCCGCAGCGTTCTCGCTGGCTCAGTGAACATCACGCCAGCGCCCTGACGATGGTTGGCTGGGGCCCGCAAGAGGCTGAAGCTGAGGCGTGGTTGCAGGATTATCGGCACCGACTCGGTGCCTCGGGTTTACTCAATGAGCAGGAGCGACAAGCGTTAATGCAAGCAGTAAACCCCTGCTATGTGCTGCGTAATTATTTAGCTCAGCACGTTATCGAAGCCGCTGAACAGGGCAATGCCGCACCGCTTGAGATGCTTACCCTAGCACTGCAATCGCCATTCACTCGCAATGCGCACTTCGAACACTTGGATGCCACGGCACCCACTTGGGCATCATGCCTATCGATTAGCTGCTCATCCTGAGCGGCTAATCGCAGCACGCGTGACCTAGGTAAAGCGCCCTAAATCACCATCAGCATATCGCCGAAGTAACGACCAAATGCCTTTAACTCTGTGGGCTTAAGCGCGGGTATCAAGCGGCTAATGGCTGCTTGTGAGCCTTTGCGAATGGCCGTCTCGCCTACCGCAAAGACATTGCGCGCGATAAAGCCAAGCTTCACGGCTTGCGCGGACTCTTGATAGAACGCTTGCACGGCTAGTTCCGAAAAGCGCAGCATGGCCTTAGTCATAGCAACTTGGTTGTTGCCCTCGATTGCTGCATCCGACCATGCCTGCTTAAGCACGGTGTAATCAGCCTCGCTAAGCTCAAAGCTGATGAAGTCCAACAATAGGCCATTGACCGTGTGCTGGGTACGACGATGAGCAATATAGGTGGTCAACGGCTGAAGCTCAGCATTGGACATTTTGGCTAAGACTTGCTTTACCAGCGTATGCGACGTGCCTTTAATCACGCTGGCGACCGTCTCCAGCACTTTCGGAGCACTACTCGACGCTGATGAGCCACTCATCAAATTCAACACCAGCGCATCAACAATCTCATCAGCATAACGCTGTGCCAAAGACACTACCGCGCCAGCTTGTGGCTGCACAGGTAGGCCATTCGAAAAGGCATTGAGTACCTCGTTAAACTCTTGGGTAAGGGTTTTCGAGGCCGGGAAAGCAAACAGAAACGTCATGATTTAGCCTTGCGTGAACATACGTCCGTAATGAGCAGAGACCGATTTTAAGTCAGCATCATTCATCGACATGAAAAGCTTAGCAATCGCTGAGTTGCTACCTTTAATAATTGTCGAACGGCCGATCGACACCATTTTCTTTTTCACAAAGCCAACCTCTAATGAGTTGGTGAAGTCATCGTAAAACGCCGAAGTAGACGCCTCGACAAAGTCACTCATGGCTGCAGTCAGATCTTCACGAGCGCCGGCCATATTGCTCGCTGCAATACGCGCCAAAATGTCTTCAAAGCGCTGACCTAAAGCCGGCGGCATGATAAAGCCAAACTTACTTACGCCGTCGACCACTTGGCGCCGACGACTTAAATAACCGGCCAATTTATCCTGCTCAGGGTCGCTCACTTTACCCATGATTTGCTTAATCAGCACATGCATAGTGCTCTTCAATAAATTAGCCAGCACGCTCAAAATACCACCGCCATCACCGCTGGCCTTCAAAATATCAATAACATCCAAGGCCATCGCTTTCACGACGCCATCGGTAGTGCCAATCGACAGCTTAATGGCCGTTGCCGAATCGGCGTACTGGCCTTTGGCATGCTTGGCGATTAGCTCATCGATGGTGTTTTGCAGGGAGGCTTCTAGCGGAAATCCAAATACGTACTGGCTCATAATTATTCTCAATTGCTTTTAGAGGAAGAAGTCGCGCTTAACGGTCGGCGCATAAGTGATTTATACCTTATTGGCGCGCAACGCGCAGCGATTCACTTAAGGTTTCAAAGTTGGATCGAAACGGATTGATGTCAAGGCCACCGCGCCGCGTATAACGCGCGTAGACGGTGAGCTGATCGAGGCCGGCATAGGTCATTAAATCATAGAAAATACGCTCTACGCATTGCTCGTGAAAGTCTGAGTGGCGGCGGTAGGAGACCAGATAGGCAAGCAAACTTTCAGGCGCCAAGGCCGGCCCACGCGCGTGAATAATAATGCTGGCCCAGTCAGGTTGGTCTGTTACTGGGCAGTTGGTGCGCAGCAGATGGCTATGCCACACGGCATCTTCGCGCATACCCTCGCGTGTCCGAATCAAGCTGGGGTCTGGCGTATAGATGTCTGTGTCCAGCGCCAGATCATCCAAACAGGTGCCGGGAAATGCCGCCAAGGCACTGGCAGCACCGGCATCTAGCAGGTCTAACGTCACAGCGGCGGCAGCCACGGCGGATAAGTCCGCCTCAACTCGCGTAACAAATGCCTGAGGGCTGTCAAAACGCGTGAAGTTCAAGCCATTGAAATACAGCTTTAATGACTTCGACTCAATAATATTGGTCGACTCTGCCGGCACACGTAACTCGCCTATCGCCACACATGGCTTGCCGTACGCATCTAGCCAAGACAGCTCGTAGTGCGTCCATAAATCGACACCATGAAATGGCAACGCTGCCTCTGGGTCTAGCCCTAAGGCAGCGCGTGAAAACTGCCGTGGAATAGCTTGCAGCAGCTCCGCACACGGCGAGTCTGGATAGCGCGTATCTTTACCTAACTGAGTCAGTGCATGAAGATCCATCGCCATTACTCACGCATACCAGTGCCGCGATGCAGTAAGCGCAAAGCGAAGGCAAACATCGCTGCAGTGAGCAGCGTAATCAGCAGCAAGGAGCTAAAAATCGGCACATCGCTATGACCTAGAACGCCATAACGAAAGGCATTCACGACATAGACAATGGGGTTGAGCAAGGACACTTGCTGCCAAAATGGCGAGAGCAGGTCCATGGAGTAAAACACACCACCCAAATACGTCAGCGGCGTGAGTATAAAGGTCGGCACAATGGACACATCATCGAAGCTTTTTGCATAGACCGCATTAATAAAGCCACCAAGCGAAAACAACACTGCCGTGATGAACACGCTATAGATCATGACAAAGCCGTTATGCAGGCTTAAATCGGTGAAGAACAGCGATAACACCGTAACGATAGCGCCGACCATCAAGCCGCGAACCACGCCGCCCAAGACAAAGCCGACCAATATCACGGCATGTGGTACCGGTGAAATCAGTAGCTCCTCGATGCTGCGCTGGAATTTCGCACCATAAAAACTCGCTACCACATTCGCGTAGGAGTTAGTGATGATCGCCATCATGATCAGGCCCGGCACAATAAACTGCATGTAGCTGAAGCCCTGCATACTGGTGATATTACGCCCCACTAGATTGCCGAAAATGACGAAATACAGCGTCATGGTGATCGCTGGCGGCAGTAAAGTTTGCACCCAAATACGGGTAAAACGGCGAATTTCCTTTAAAACAATGGTCTGCAAGGCAATCCAGTTTTCCGGTGAAAGCACGACGCTCATGCGGCACTCCCTGAACCTGTTGTTGCATGGGCGTCTAAGTTTTTCTCGACTAAGCGCACGAATAACTCCTCAAGACGGTTGCTCTTATTGCGCATGCTGCTGACATGAAGGCCGTGCTCACTGAGTGCGGCAAACACCTGATTCAGCGACTGACCACGACGAATATCGACCTCTAATGCCCGCTCAGCTGTTTGTCTGAGTTGATAGTCCGCGAGCGCCGGCAAGCTGGTCACCGTCTCGCTTATGTCCAGTACAAAGGTCTCTTGCTGCAACTTTGCTAACAAGGAACGCATATCGGTATTTTCAACCACCATGCCTTTATCCAAGATGGCAATATTGCGACACAAGGACTCGGCTTCTTCCAGATAGTGCGTGGTCAAAATAATGGTCGTGCCTTGCTGGTTCAGGCGCGTCAAATACTCCCACATCGAACGGCGCAGCTCGATGTCTACGCCGGCTGTTGGTTCATCTAGAATCAATAGCTTAGGCTCATGAACTAAGGCTCTAGCAACCATCAAACGGCGCTTCATACCACCCGATAACATACGCGCTTGCTGATTGCGCTTCTCCCATAAACCTAGCTGCTCTAGATACTTCTCAGCCTGGTCATAGGCTTTTTTACGCGG
>JBDSQT010000065.1:0-2989 GCA_039929665.1 Paraperlucidibaca sp. | reverse complement strand
GCCAGTCGGCATAGACCACTGAGAGCGCATCAATGCTAAGGTTCGAGCCCTGACCGTGGGCACTTAAAGCAAGCTTATCGATGATCAGCGGGTCGCCGCCAAAGGCCGTCCATTGCAGCTGCTGAATAGACACATCGGCCAAACCCCAGCGCATCGGCAGTCGGATAGTTGGCGGCACAAAAACCTCAGACTCGCTGGCCTTTAGTGCGTGTACCGAGACCTTTTGAGCCTGCACATGATCTAGCGTTAAACGCCCAGAGAGTAATGTCGTATAGCTCAGTGATACCGCGAGCTGATCAATCTGCAGCGAGTTAGCCTCATTACGCCAACGGAGGGTTTCTATGTGTAGCCCGGTCACGAGTGAGCCCGACAGCCCATCAATGTCTAGCTCCAGCATTGATGATTGCGCCTGTTGCCAAAGCCAGCGTGGTGCCGACTCATTAAACAGCAGTAACCCAACGGCAATTAAGGCCAGTAGTAAAAAATAGCAGGCGCTGGCAAACACGATTCGCCACAGCCAGGTCAACGCCGAGCGATTGCGCAATATGGCACTCGGTACTTGCTCATCAACAGGCGGCTGCTTCTGCTCAGCACTCACAATGCCGTCCCTAGCGTCAGGTGTACACGTAACGGCTTACCCGGCTCAGAAATGGCTGAAGCAATATCAAAGCGCACCGGGCCGACCGGAGAAATCCAGCGAATCCCAACACCTGCACCAAGCTTCACAGGCTGCCAACCGCCGGTGAAGGCATTTCCGGCATCGACAAATACGGCCGGACGCCACGTCGGCAGCCAACGCCACGCGTACTCAAATGAGCCCACCACGAGATTCTGCCCGCCAATGGTTTCGTTCTGCGCATTGGTCGGTGACAGGCTGCGATAGTCAAAGCCGCGCACACTATTATCGCCACCGGCATAAAACCGTGTACTCGGTGGTAGGTCCTGAAAGTTGGGGCTGAGAATATGCCCAAGCTCTACGCGCGTGAGCAGCATATGGCGCTGCGCCACCGTGGTCAGCCAGCGCCAGTTAGCACGCAGCAAGACATAGTCGGCATCGGAGAAAAAGCTCGTGTGCGCGGTTTCGATTTGGTATTGCTGGCGAAAGCCACTGATGGGATCGAGGCCACCGCGACTGTGCAACTTCGACAGACTCACACTCGGCACCAAAAATTGCTGCGCATCGGCCTCACCGCTCTCACGATGATAGCGCTCCTCGCTTAAACGCAGGCCATAGGTGCGTTGCCAGCCATTTGTCGGTGCAATAACACGCTGCACACCGAGCACCGTCTGCGTGGTTTTTGTATTATCGATGTCATCGCGCAAAACACCCGCCAGCAGCTGAATAGTGTCTTCGATGGGATGCTTATACGGTATGCGATAGCGCACTTCGGCCTGCTGACGCACCACCGAGACCTCACTGCTAGCCTCAATACCATGGCCTTGTGGATTTAGGCGCGGGCGCTGCCAATGCAAACTTAAGCGTGGGCCAACATCAGTGGCATAGCCAAGACCAACCGACATTTTGCTCGGCTCGCGGGTGTCGACCTGGACTAGTACTGAGCGGCGGCCCTCGGCGTTTTCGTCCTGTAAGTCGACGCGCACATCTTGGAAGTAACGCGTGTCGAGCAGGTTTTTTTGCAGCGCCACCAGGTGCTTTGAACTGATCGGGTCACCTGGCTTAAATGGCGTCAGTGTTGACAGCCATTTTGGCTCCAGCTCGCTCAGCGTACGACCCTCTTGATCAATAAACTTCAGCTCACCAAAATGCGCGCGCGGGCCACGCTCATAGACCAGTGTGATGTCGGCTCGCCGCGTGAACAAATCCAGCGTAATGCGTTGTGTCCGCCAGTGCCCCGCGTAATAACCGCGCGACAAGGCCAAGCTGTCAACCGCCTGCTTAAAGTCGCTATAGGCTGATTGATCGAGTACATCACCACGCGCCAAGGGAAATGTGGGAGGCTTAAAGTCATCATCAAGCTCGACTTCGCCCTGCCATTGCAGACTAACCGTGTCGACCAGCACAGGCTCACCAGCGCTTACGGTCACGGCCATGCCCTCACCCGCTGGCGTGACCGTCACGTGTGCATCGTAATAGCCCACGGCTTTTAAGGTATCGACAATAGCATCGCTTACGGCCACAGCACGCGACGCCTTAGCTAGTGCGGTTAAGGGTTCAGGCTTTTTTTTGGTCAAGTCGATGACATCGAGTAACTCAGGTTTCTCATGCCATGGGCTAGCGGCTGACTCAACGACTTTGCTTAAGCTTTTCGGGGAGACGTCAAAGCGCCAGGCGTCAGCATGCGCTGGGTTTGCTAAAAAGCTGGCCAGCAGTACTACACAAAAAACTGCAGCGATACGGCGGCCTTGAGCGTGATGAGCTTTTTGAATCGCATGGTGCATCCACACCCCCTCAAAATATAATGCGCCATGATAGCGATTATCGTCACAGTCTGGGCATACTCGGCGCTACTTTCGCTGAGCTGAGTTGAGTCTATGCAGTCATTGGGTCGTGTACTCGCCAATCGCCAGTTTTGGCCGCTGTTTGGCACCCAATTTTTTGGTGCTTTCAATGACAATGCGTTTAAGCAAGCGCTGATCTTATTGCTGACCTACCAAACCGCGACCTATAGCGACCTACCCGTTGGCCTACTCACCAATCTCTGTGCCGGCCTATTCATCCTGCCATTTTTTCTGTTTTCAGGCATTGCTGGGCAATGGGCCGATCGCTTCGAAAAAGCCCAACTCACCCGGCAGGTGAAAGTCTTGGAAATCTGCTTGATGAGCCTAGCGTTTATCGGCTTTTACTTGCAGTCGCTTCCGCTATTGCTCCTCACTTTATTCGGCATGGGTGCACAGTCGGCGCTATTTGGGCCAATCAAATACGCCTGGCTGCCGGAACGCTTAGCGCCCAATGCGCTAATGCCTGCCAACGCCTTAGTGGAAACAGCCACCTCACTCGCCATTTTGCTCGGCAGCTTGTTTGGCGGCG